>NZ_CAMYIP010000166.1 GCF_947258525.1 uncultured Eudoraea sp. | reverse complement strand
AATGTTGCCGCATGCTCACATTTCCGTGTGGCTGACTGCAAAGGTATTTGCCGGGGCAAAGAATCGGCCATTGCCTATAATAAAAGGGTGCGGGAGGCTACCGAAAGTCTGGCATCTGAAAAAAATACTTATATCATAATAGAAAAAGGGAGAACTAATGATGAAGATGCTATTGTAATCGTACAGGAGGCCGTTTATACAGGGTATGGCTTTGTACCCAAAAGTGTTTCAATTAACTCCATTGAAGATATATTGGCATATATCACACCACAAAAAGATAATCTGGAAACTACCCGGCTCATTCAAACGCACAAGGTTAAATACCCGAAATCAATTATTGATTTTTCAACTGGGATGATTAAAGCTGTTTAGTTTTAGTTTGGAATTTAAGGTCTGTGGAAAGATTCACTATTAGTAAGACCTCTATTTATGTTTATCCATTTCATTGTACATTCGGACTACAAAAACCATCCAGATCGCAAAGATGATGGCAACAACAATGGAATAAATTAATATGAAATCCATTATTTCTTATACTTTAAGTAGTTCATAAAACCTAAAATTGTTGGTGCCCAGAAGGCAACAAAGATGGCCTCTAATTTCTGTCCGGACAGAAACATATACTCTGAAACAACAATAATAGACAGGACAACCAGAAGTAATAAAACATTCATTACCCCTATCTTTTCAATAAAATTTTTAAGCATGTCTAGTAGCTAATACTTATGAAAAGGTGATCATGATTTCATAAGTTGTTTAAACCTGATTTAAAACTATAAACTTTTTGCGAATAAGCGAAAAAATGAAGGGTTATTGTCCTTAATTTTAGATAAAAGAGTGATGAGAAACCCAAAATTGAAGTTTCTGTTGAAGAAAAAGAATGAGGAATTGACCAGAACTACCAATAATGGCAATTTATTTATCTCCTCTTGCCACTATTCATAAGACTAACCAGAACGGCAATCATTGCAATCACAACAAATGCAAATACGGCTATCATTATAATTCCATTACTCCAATCTACCAAAGGAATCCCTATTAAATTCATATCTAAGAAGACTTATTATTTAAATTGTTGAAGCAAATTACTTTATCTAAGAACTACTTCTTGTGTGCTTTTCGCACTTTACAAGTATTTAAACCAAAAAGACCATAGAGCGGACAGAAACCGGTTAAACTAGTTAAAAGAAATACAGCGGCAACTGTCAATAGAATATAAGACAATGCGCCTTCAATCACCCTATAATAAACCAACAAAGCAATTATAACGGTAATTGTAAAACGAACAATCTTATCGATTTTACCCATGTTTCGTTTCATAGTTTCCTGATTTAAAAGGATACGTAAGTTCCTGTCCTTTATAAATTCTGTCGTTAAAAATAAGATGGGTTGCCCACACAAACCATGATATTAGTCATATTATTGGGTGGTAGGGCAGATATAATTAGTCACTTCCATTCCTGACTTTTTCATATCGGCAAATCCGCCTGCTATGTCTACCAGATTGTGTATACCTCTGCTTTTAAGGATTGAGGCCGCAATAACAGATCGGTAGCCACCGGCACAATGCAGGTAAAAGGTTTCGTCTTTGGGAAATTCAGCCAGATGATCGTTCAGGGTATCCAGTGGAGCGTTATTCGCATCAATAAAATGTTCCGCATTATATTCACTTACCTTACGAACATCAAATAATGGTAAATGTTTTCCTTCCAGGGTTTCTTTAGCTTCTTCGGCAGATAACGCTTTAATTGTGTCAACGTCTTTTCCTGCATCTTCCCATGCTTCGAAACCACCTTTCAATATCCCCAAAGTATTATCAAAGCCTACCCGGGACAATCGTGTAACAGTCTCTTTCTCTTTGCCGACAGGAGTAACCAATAAAATAGGTTGTTTAACATCGGCGATCAAAGACCCAACCCAGGGTGCAAAATCACCATTTAAACCTATAAAAACAGATCTTGGGATGTGGCCTTTTACAAACTCATCCTGATGACGCACATCCAGTACAAGTGCACCAGTTTCATTGGCCGCTGCTTCAAAGGCATCAGGTGAAAGGGATGCCATACCGCGTTTTAATACCTCATCGATATCTTCGTATCCCTCCTTATTCATTTTTACATTCAAAGGAAAATACTTAGGTGGTGGAAGCAGTCCATCAGTAACTTCATTTATGAATTCTTCCCTTGTCATATTTGCCCTTAATGCATAATTCATCTGCTTTTGGTTGCCCAAAGTATCCACAGTTTCTTTCATCATGTTTTTGCCGCAAGCGGAACCGGCTCCATGTGCGGGGTAAACAATAACCTCATCTTCCAAAGGCATAATTTTGTTTCTCAAACTATCATAAAGAAGTCCGGCCAGATCTTCCTTAGTCATATCTGCTGCTTTCTGGGCCAGATCCGGTCTTCCTACATCACCTAAAAACAAAGTGTCTCCTGAAAAAATTGCATGGTCTTTCCCTGTTTCATCCTTTAATAAATAGGTAGTGCTTTCCATAGTATGGCCCGGGGTGTGTAGGGCCTTAATTGTTATATCCCCAAGTTGAAATTCCTGACCGTCTTTAGCTATGATTGCCTCAAAAGAAGGATTTGCATTTGGACCATAAACAATAGGTGCCCCTGTTTCCTTGGCCAACGTAACGTGTCCACTCACAAAGTCGGCATGAAAATGGGTTTCAAAAATATATTTTATTTCAGCATTATTTTTTCTTGCCCTTTCTATGTAGGGAATTACTTCACGCAGTGGATCAATAATGGCAACTTCACCCTTACTTTCAATATAATAAGCTCCCTGAGCAAGACAACCGGTATAAATCTGTTCAATGATCATTTCTTTTTTCTAAATTTTTTTCAAAAATACTGCTTCTTGAATTAAATAGAGCAACATTAGTTACCCTTCTTATTCCGCTGATAGGCTACTCTTTCATGTGTGGCAGATACATTTTCCGGATTATCAAAGTGGGCCACAGCCTCCTTTATTTTTACAAACAGGAATTCTTTGGGTAATACGTCACTTATTCCACTCCTGAAAATGATATCTCTTGTTGGTCCTATGGCTCCCGCAATATAGAACTGAACTCCATCCTGCCTTATTTTCTTTATGACTTTAGTAAGCATTCTTGTGGCTGTGGAATCTATGTAATTAATCGCTTCAGCATTCAATATTACTCCTTTTAAATTGTCGCCCTTTTTGTCTATATACTTATAAAGCTGATTTTTGAAATAATCCGAATTTCCAAAGTACAATTGCGAATCAAAACGCACAATGAGCAGATCATCCCTCATAATAACTTCATCTCCAAAACGCGTAATATTTTTATAATATTCTGAATCTTTTAATTTCGCTATAACCGCAAAATGAGGTTTTGAAGTTCTGTAAACCATCAATAAAAGAGATAGCAGGACACCGGTAAGTATTCCTTGAGTAATGCCAATAAACAAGGTTAACAAAAATGTAAATACCAGGACAATGAATTCATCTTTTCTATAGGTCCACAAACGCTTTGCATATGCCAAATCAATTAAACCAAAAACCGATACCATGATAATACTGGCCAGGATAGCTTTGGGCAAATAATAAAAAAGAGGGGTAAGAAATAAAAGCGTTACTATGACCAGAAAAACAGTAAAAATCCCGGAAAGTGTACTTTTTGATCCGGATTCATAATCGATGGCCGATCTAGAAAAACTTGCCGCAACAGGAAAGGACTGAAAAAACGAACCCAACATATTTGCTGAGCCTAAAGCAATTAATTCCTGATTGGCATTAATCTGATCTTCTTCATTCTTCTCTTCAATGCTCTTCCCAATTGAAATTGCTTCGAGGTATCCGATTAGTGCGAGGGTTAGTGCAATTGGCCATAGACTCATCATAGCATCCAGGCTAAAGGTCGGTAACGCAAACCCTGGCAATCCTTTTGGAATTGTTCCTACGATCTCAATGCCCAGCGATTCCATTTTGAAGAAATATACTGCCAGTATTCCGAGAACAACGATAATAAGAATAGCAGGGATTTGCCTATTCCATTTTTTAAAACCAATGAGTAGCAAAATCCCAGAAAGTCCTATTATGAAATCATAGAAATTTGTTTCAGGAATTGTCTTAATGGCATTCAAAAAAATTCTGTGAAACTGATTGCTCCCTTCCATTTCCACACCAAGTAAATGTTTTAGCTGACTAAAAATAATGATCATAGCTGCGGCCGAAGTAAATCCGCTGATAACAGGTTTGGCTAAAAAGGTAACCAGGTAACCCATCCGAAAAATACCTAAAACAAGCTGTATGGCCCCAACCATAAAAGCGAGTAAAATGGCCATAGCAATATAATTCTCCAATCCTATGATTGCCAGGGCTCCCAAACCTATGGCAACAAGTAAAGAATCCATGGCGACGGGTCCAATTGCAAGCGATCTTGAAGTACCAAAAAAGGCATAAACCAAAAGGGGCATTAAGGAGGCATACAAACCATAAACAGGGGGTAGACCGGCGATCATGGCGTAAGCCATTGCCTGAGGAATAAGTACGATTCCCACGGTTAAGCCCCCAATGATGTCTTTAGGAAGATCTTTCCGTTTATAACTACTCATTCTATGTAGAATTGGGAAAATCTGCATTATTCTACAATTCAATAACCTTTATATGGTTTCGGCTCAACTCTATTTTGCCTTCTTTCTCTAAACTTTTTAAAAGTCTTGAAACCACTACCCGTGAAGTATGTAAATCATTGGCCACATCCTGATGTGTGGAATATATAATATCATCATTGGTTACCATTGCGCGGTCTTTAAGATACTTCATTATGCGCTCATCCATTTTCATAAATGCCAAAGTATCTATTGTTTCCAGCAATTCTGACATTCTGGTATGATAACTATCCAAAATAAATTCTCTCCAACTTTGATATTTGACCATCCATTCATCCATTTTTTCTATAGGAATCATCAATAACTCTGTATCCGATTCCGCAATTGCTCTGATCTCACTTTTACCGTTCCCCAGGCAGCATGAAAATGTCATAGCGCAAGTATCACCTTTCTCAATAAAATAAAGCAATAACTCATCACCTTCATCATCTTCCCGAAGTATTTTAATTGCTCCACTAAAAATTAAGGGCATAACCGTTATATCCTGGCCTATATCCAATAAACGCTCCCCTTGTTTTATGAGCTTGCATTTGCCTGCAGCTTCTATCTCATCTAACAATTCCGGTTCAAAAAGATACCCGTAATGACGCTCTAAAAGTACTCTCATTATTTACGTTTATTTGGATTAAATCAGATTCTCCTTTCTTTTAATCAGACTATTAAATTATGGAATTAAAGTGACTTTATAATGCCTGTCTTTATCTGACAGGTAATCAAACCCTTCATGCAATTGCATTTGTGGTACTGCATAGGGGTAAAAGGTTATTGGCTCAATACATATCATGTTCGAAACCTCTGTCCACAGCATAAAATTGCCAAAACCTTCGGTTTTTATGATTAACTCTTTTTCATCTTTTAAAATAACACTTTGGCAATCACTTACTTCAAGAGCCCTTCTACCGGCTTCAATAACAGCATCTAATGAAATGGTCTGATCCTTCGCAACTACGACAGGATTGCCCTTATACAGTTTAAATGCCGGATGATAACCCAGCATAAAGGGCATATCTTTTTCTCCTGAAATTCGAAAGCTAATTTCCAAATCTTTATCAGTGAGTTTGAAACTCTTGTAAAATTCAAAACTAAAGGGCCAGATAAGTAATTGGGCCGTAGATTTATCCGGAAATTTAGAATTTTTGACAACCGTCCCTGCCTTATAATATTTTACATATTCCGCTGTTGTCTCTGTATTGGATAGAAGTTCGTAATCTAATTCGCGTAATAATCCATGCTGGTCCTGAATAGCATTTCCTCTTGGAACGTGAACCCGGAAATCAGCTTCAGCAGTGGGTCCGATTACTGGAAACATTTCGGTGTCCGAGTTACGCCAACCGGGACTCCCTTTCTGATGAATATATTCATGGTCGTTGACTTGGTAACTTACTAATTCACCATCCTCAATTTTGGCATTTGCGTTTCCTGAACTAAGATTTACCATGAATTATTGATTGATCAATCTATAAATAAGAACTGCTGTTCTCTTTGTAAGGGCTTCGATAGTATTCAAATTTACGGTTTCTTCAGGGGTATGCGCTCCGCTTCCCATAGTGCCTAAACCATCAAGGCAATCAACGTATTCAGCAACAAAAGATGTATCTGCAGCGCCCCTTTTGCCCGGATCATAGCCTATTACCTCACCCTGACCGAGATCCAGACTTACCTGATTTAGCTCTGCTAAAAGTCTGTTATTTCCTTTAGTGGGAACCATTGCAGGATAACTATCTGTAAAACTTACTGTTGCTGATGTCCGGGGTAAATTATTAGAAACAATTTCCCTCATTTTAGTTCTGGCCTCTTCCTTTTGTTCTTCCGAAATAAAACGCAAACCACCTTTTGCCATGGCTGTTTGTGAGACCACATTACTTTTTCCAAAGACCTCACCTTTTCCAGTAGTTGTATCATATTCTACAAAAGTACCCCCCATAAGTATTCCCGGGTTAAAAGTAAGGTATTCATCACCGCGAACTTCTTCATAAAACGCATTCAAAATTCTTGACATTTCAAAAACAGCACCGGCTCCAACCCGTTCATTAAATATACCGGAGCTGTGGGCTCGCTTTCCTTCAACATCGACCTGCCATCCAGAGGACCCTCTTCTTGCTACAGTGGCATAATTAAAACCTGTAGAAGTCTCAAATCCGAGTGCAATATCGCTTTTCTTTGCTGCTTCAATTAAATCTTTTCTGCTTATATCAAGTGGTTTACCGGTACTTTCTTCATCTCCTGTAAATGCCACTATGATCTGTGCCTCTTTCAGCAAACCGTTAGCATGCAAAGCCTTTAAGGCATATAGGACAATTACATCGCCACCTTTCATATCATTACCTCCCGGCGCGTGAGCTATACTGTCATTAACCCGCTTAAACTCCTGAAAAGGGCTGTTTTCCTCAAATACGGTATCTAAATGGCCAATAAGTAATAGTTTTTTACCCTTCTTACCCTCTGTTTCGGCAAACAAGTGACCGGCCCTGTTCATTTCTTCAGGCATCTCAATCCAGCTTGTCTCAAAATCGATATTATCAAAGGCG
Organism: uncultured Eudoraea sp.; assembly: GCF_947258525.1. GTDB lineage: Bacteria > Bacteroidota > Bacteroidia > Flavobacteriales > Flavobacteriaceae > Eudoraea. The sequence goes on along the minus strand of NZ_CAMYIP010000166.1, from coordinate 491 downwards.
TTCTTGAAAACCATCCCTACTTCCTTAACCCCTTTGGAATTTAAAGTACCGCTGTTAATATTTACGACATTTTCTAAAAAAGTAATGGCTTCAGGATTATTGATTTCAATGGTTTTGACCAATTTTCTCTCAACCTTAGAAAGTTTCTGGGCGGGTAATTGAGCACAAAAAAAGAGAACTGCCAGTATGCTCGTTAATCTTCTACAATTCATATTAAATCAAATTAAATTAATTAGTCTATAAAGCCTTGTTCTTTCATCCAGTCATCATTATAGATCTTACCAACGTATCTGCTACCATGATCGTGAAAAAGAACCACTACTACATCGTCTTTGTTAAATTTTTCCTGATTGAGATACACTTCAAAGCTATCGCTTATATCTATAGAATTACCTGTGACACTGACTGCTCCGATAGAAAGTACTTTATCATTTTTAGAATTTAATCCTGTTGTTTCTGTATCGAATACAACAAATCGAATTTTTTCAATA
>NZ_CAMYIP010000165.1 GCF_947258525.1 uncultured Eudoraea sp. | reverse complement strand
TAAATGAAGTATATCTATTTAACAATGATCTCAGTATTGATGAGATTATCGAAAAAGTAAAAGAAAATTTACCTTCTAATTATAATAGAGAGCCTATAAGACAGCGCTTGTTCTTTAGACAATCCAGCCTCAATACTATGACAAAACTGGATATTGAATTTGAAAAATCTACTATTGAAGAGCTTAACAAAAAATTTCTGGATAGTGTAGTCTCCATTTTACCAAGAAAAGCATCTTATTATACAGAAAGTCTTTGTGATTTTTACAGAAAACCCGATGAGCATAAATTGTACATTGAAAAGGCAGCAGAATTATACGATAAAAACAATGAAGGTTCTATGGAAGCGCTTTCAGCTAAACTGGAGCGAATTTTTAAAGAGAATGTAAAGCCTAATTCTTATTTAAAAATTAAGTCGGGTTGGTTTGGTCAAAAGGTAGAGATTGATTCCATATTTGATTCTTCGGAGGAGGCAGCAGAGTTAGAAGATGAATTCAAAGACGATGGAAATAAACATTTTCTGTCATCCAAAAAAAATCAACTTCACGACCTCTATTCTGAACTTTTCTACAATGATGATACTAAACTAAATTTTATTGACAAGTCTAACCGCTATGAATTTAGTTTAAAAGGATTTACAGCCATAGATGACGAGGGCGTGTATGTCATTGAATTTAACCCAAAAAGATCCGCTGATTTTAGAGGAACTATCTATGTAAATATTGAAGACTTTGCAGTTATGCGAATGGATTATGAGAACGTAAATTCATTAAAAAGAATAAAATTATTGGGTTTCTCCTACGAGGAAATCACTTATAAAGGAACTACAATTTTCAGCAAAGGCAGCAATGATAAGTATGATTTACGATTCATTGATAAGGTATTTGGCAGAAAAATGGGCGTAAGAAGGCCTTTGAGTGTAATTGAGAAAAATAAATATGTGAAGGGAAGAAGGAAGCAAAATGAATTGTCTATGGAACTGGATATTGTAAATTTCAATACTGAGAAATACGAATTAGTAGTCTTTGATTCTGAGCTGATCAGCAATGGAGAATTTTCCAATTCTGCAGAAAATGAAACCGTTAAAGCCACCTACCTTTCCAGTTACAATCCGGAATTCTGGGAAGGATATAATATAATGGAGCCCAATAAGGCCATCAGGGAATTTACCGTATCCGATAAGTAAGCTATTTAAGTTAAAAAGATAGCTTTTTCTTCCTCCTGAGTTAATTAGACCAAATTGCTATAAGACTATTTTTTAGGCAAAAACACCTCTGCCATCATACAACGGGCACTTCCGCCACCGCAGGTCTCAATAGTATCTAAAGTACTATGCACTATAGGGTTGTACTTTTCTAATTTTCTAATCTGATCAGGTCTCAGACTATTATAAGCCGCAGAACTCATAATTAAATACCTTTCCCCTGAGGGGCCTTCTACCTGTAGCATATTTCCAGCGAAATGATGCATTTGTTCCTCGGTTATGTCAATAATCTCTTTCCCATCCTGTTTCAGATGATCTAATACATTTTTCCTTTCTTTATTATCATCTATAGAGTCTAAACAAATTACGGCGTAGGTTTCACCCATGCACATCATGACATTGGTGTGGTATATTGGTAAGCGTTCTCCATTAACAGATTGATATGCAGTAAAGATTACAGGCGTGCAGTTAAAGTCCTCACAAAACTCTATTACCAACTCTTCATGTGCGCGATCTGAAAGTGCACAATACACTTTTTGATTAACACGATCCATTAAAATACTACCTGTACCTTCCAGAAAAAGACCTTCTTCTTCTGCAGAAGTATAGTCCATAATGTTTTCAATCAGGAAACCATTGGCCTCAAGAACATCAAGAATATCCTCTCTTCGCTCCTTTCTGCGATTCTCGGCAAACATCGGGTAAATGACTACAGTGCCATTGGAATGAAAAGATATCCAGTTGTTCGGAAAAATTGAATCGGGTGTGTCCGGGTCGAGAGTATCCTCAATGACAATAACCTCAATTCCTTTAGCTCTTAAAACAGCAACAAATGTATCAAATTCTTGCTGTGCTTTAAGGTTAATTGTATTGTTATGAAGGTCTATATCCTCCATAAAATAGTTATTTACCGCGGTCTGTTCATTCATACGAAATTGGACCGGACGAATCATCAAAATGGTGTTGGTAATTTGCTGCATTAGTCAAATAGAAATTCGGGATAAATGTAACCATTTCCCAATTCATTTTACTACTAAATTCAGCTTATAGTACAAGAACAAATTCTACTCTTGAGGCTCGTAAGACTATTTAGAAAATCGTGAATAATTTGAATAAAATTCTAGTCACGCACTAAAGGCATTGTGCTGCATCTTAATAAACCTCCCTGTTTGGAGACTTCAGCATAGGGTATTTCTTCTACGGTAAAACCCTGGTCTCTAAGCCAATTATTCAGCCTGTTAAAATTTCTCTCAGAAACTACGACATCAGGGCTTATAGAAAAAACATTACTGAACATATGATACATTTCTTCATCTGTGATTTCGAAAAGATTGTCCCTGCCAAAATGTGAAACCAACCATTCGTATTCTTCTTCTATCAAGAACCCATTTTTATGAATAATGCCCTTATCATGGCCTAAGGGTTGAAAACAGCAATCCAGATGAAGTGCATTTTCCCTGGGATTTACAATACACTTGCGGAGTTCAAATGATCTCACCTTCTTATGTGGAAACATTTCTTTTATATATTCTACCCCTTCCCAATTGGTACGTGCCGTAATATAATCCGGATAATCATGTCCTGTATAAGTTCCCACGAAAATATATTCATGCCATGGCATAACATCTCCCCCTTCAATATGTACTTCTTCGGGAGGATAAAGAATATTCTCAGGGGCTATATATTCTAAAACATGTAAAATGGCTTCAAATTCCTCCTCTCTATGCGGAAGAATATTGGCTTTAATAAGTTTATCTTCTATTACAAAGGCGATATCCCTGGAAAAAATCTGATTGCAATCTTCAATAATTTCAGGCCTGAAAACCTCAACATCGTATTTCTTAAAAACAGCAGCCAAAGCTTCCATTTCCCGGATCATATCTTCTTCGAGGGGATAGGTTCCTGCGAGTATATGCTCTAAAGATTTGGGATCATAGGCGTCTTCCGGCATTGGCACGGGGCCATTACTTTTTGCAGTGCCTAGTAGGACTGCTCTTAACCTGGATGTCTCATCATAGACGTTTAAATGCAGCATTGGTTTTGTCTATGTAAGGCTATCGCTTGTCAACGGTTTTAAAAGATCTTAAGTTTTCTCCTATATATATTTGCCGTGGTCTTCCAATTGGTTCATTCCTCAATCGCATTTCCCTCCATTGAGCTATCCATCCCGGAAGGCGACCCAAGGCAAACATTACAGTAAACATATCCTGCGGTATTCCGAGCGCTCTGTAAATAATTCCAGAATAGAAGTCAACATTTGGATACAACTTACGATCTACAAAGTACTGATCTTCCAATGCCTCTTTCTCAAGACCCTTGGCAATATCCAATATGGGATCTTCAATACCAAGGTCACCTAAAACCTCATCTGCCGCCTTCTTAAGAATCTTAGCTCTTGGATCAAAATTTTTATATACTCTGTGGCCAAAGCCCATCAACCTGAAAGGATCCTTTTTATCTTTAGCCTTAGCCATATATTTTGCAGTGTCACCCCCATCATCATCAATAGCCTGTAGCATTTCCAAAACTGCTTGATTGGCACCACCATGCAGCGGACCCCAAAGTGCAGAAATACCAGCGGATAGTGAAGCAAATAATCCCGCATGAGATGAGCCAACTATTCTAACAGTGGATGTAGAACAATTCTGTTCATGATCAGCGTGAAGAATTAATAGTTTATCCAGTGCTTCAATGACAATTTTATTCATTTCATAATCCTGATCGGGCCTTCTAAACATCATTTTATGGATATTCTCTACATAACCCAAAGAGCTACTTCCATATTCCAGTGGCAAACCTTTTTTCTTTCGCAAGGTCCAGGCCACCAAAACCGGGAATTTGCCCAAAATCCGAACTATTGCATGATACATATCTATTTCTGAAGAAACATTTACAGAACTCGGATTAAATGCGATCAGAGCACTGGTCAGTGATGATAAAACACCCATTGGATGGGCAGATTTAGGAAATCCTGCAAGTATCTTTTTCATTTCTTCGTCTACATGAGCCTCCGCCTTAATGTCCTTATCAAATTTTACAAGTTGCTCTTCGTTTGGCAACTCACCAAAAATGAGCAAGTATGCGACTTCAAGGAAATCTGATTTTTCTGCCAATTCTTCAATAGCATATCCACGGTACCTGAGAATACCTTTCTCGCCGTTTAAAAATGTAATAGCGCTTTCACAGGAACCCGTATTTTTATAACCGGGATCCAACGTTATTACACTACTTGAAGAACGTAAAGTTTTTATATCAATCGCCAATTCATTTTCAGTGCCTTCAACGACCGGAAATTCATATTTTTCCCCATTAATTTGCAATGTTGCTTTTTCTGACATGTGATAGATTTTAATTTTTAGACCAGTAGGGTAAAATTAAGAAAAAGGAAGGACGTTAACAATTTGTGAGACCAATAAGAATTGTGAAATCTGAATAAAAAAAGTTTATTCAAGCAGTTACAATTTCAGAGCAAAAATCATTTTTTAAAAAAAGATACACCTGCTACTGCCTCATAGGCTTTCTCTGTGTAAAAAACGCTGGTAATCGAGATGGTTTAGTTGTTTTTTTAGGCATCTCTATTTCAAAAAAAAAAGCCTTTCTTACTAAGAAAGGCTTTCTAAATTTACTCGATGCTTCTATTTTACTTTAAATGCATTTTCTTGTGGATAATAGGCCACATCACCAAGTTCTTCTTCAATGCGAAGCAATTGGTTGTATTTGGCCATACGATCACTTCTTGATGCAGAACCGGTTTTGATCTGGCCGGTATTGAGTGCTACGGCTAAATCTGCAATAGTATTATCTTCTGTCTCACCTGATCTGTGGGACATAACCGAAGTATATCCGGCATTTTTGGCCATATTTACGGCTGCTATAGTTTCTGTAAGTGTACCAATCTGATTAACTTTTATGAGTATAGAATTGGCAATACCATTTTTAATTCCCCTGGATAATCGTTCAACATTGGTAACAAATAAATCATCTCCAACCAATTGAACACTATCCCCAATCAAATCTGTTAATGTCTTAAATCCATCCCAGTCGTTTTCATCCATCCCGTCTTCAATAGAAATAATTGGGTATTTTTTACTTAACTCCGCTAAATAGGCGGCTTGTTCATCTGAAGTTCTTATTGCTCCCGATTCACCCTCAAATTTGGTATAGTCGTATTTGCCGTTTTCATAGAATTCTGCAGCCGCACAATCTAATGCAATCATAACCTCGTCACCAAAAGAGTACCCGGCTTTTTCAACTGCTATGCCAATTGTGTCCAATGCATCCTCTGTTCCATCAAGTGTAGGTGCAAATCCACCTTCGTCACCAACGGCAGTGCTCAGACCTCTGTCATGCAAAACCTTTTTAAGATTATGGAAAATCTCTGTCCCCATTTGCATGGCATGCGAAAAGCTCTTTGCCTTAATAGGCATAATCATAAATTCCTGGAAGGCGATTGGTGCGTCTGAATGTGAACCTCCATTAATAATATTCATCATCGGAACTGGTAACGTATTAGCACTAACACCACCAACATACCGGTACAAAGACATGCCTAATTCATTAGCTGCCGCTTTGGCCACGGCCAAAGACACTCCGAGGATGGCATTGGCGCCTAATTTAGATTTATTTGGTGTACCATCGAGTTCCAGCATAGTTTTGTCTATAAGGTTTTGCTCGAAAACCAACATCCCCGTTATTTTATTTGCTAAAATCGTATTTACATTCTCTACTGCCTTACTTACACCTTTGCCCATAAAGGCTTTACCTCCATCACGTAATTCAACAGCTTCATGTTCGCCTGTGGATGCCCCTGAAGGAACAGCTGCGCGTCCTAAAACGCCATTTTCGGTTATAACATCTACTTCTACAGTTGGATTTCCTCTCGAATCCAAAATCTGTCTGGCATGCACATCAATTATGGTACTCATAGTATTAAATTTTTAGGTTGAATTATTTGGCAAAGATACAAAAGGCAGTTAGACGTAACCCCATATTTAGGCTTATAAAGTCAGTAATATAACAATTCCTTAAACCAAGGTATCTTTATTAACAGTGGATGCGATCATTTCAAAAAATTGATCGAAAAGATAATCCGCATCGTGTGGGCCCGGACTTGCTTCGGGGTGATATTGAACTGAAAAAACATTTTTATCTTTTACCCTTATCCCGGCTACCGTTTTGTCATTAAGATGAACATGGGTTATTTCAATTTGTGGATTAGCCTCTGTTTCTTCCCTGCTTATTGCAAACCCATGATTCTGAGAAGTAATTTCTCCTTTTCCGGTCAACAGGTTTAATACCGGATGATTTATCCCTCTATGACCATTATGCATTTTATAAGTAGAAATACCATTGGCCAGGGCAATTACCTGGTGACCAAGGCAAATTCCAAATAAAGGATAATTGCTAGCCATGATCTCTCTGGCAACTTCCACAGCCTCATGCAATGGTTCCGGATCTCCCGGGCCATTGGAGATAAAAAAGCCATCAGGTTGCCAATCGTTCATTTCCTTAAAGGTAGTATTGTAAGGAAAGACTTTTATGTATGCATCTCTTTTGGCAAGATTTCTTAAAATGTTATTTTTTATACCAATATCCAATGCTGCTATTTTATAACGGGCATTCGTGTTTCCATAATAATAAGGTTCCTTGGTTGATACTTTAGAAGCAAGTTCCAAACCTTCCATATTTGGCACTTTATTCAAGGATTTTCTTAAATTCTCAATATCTTCAACCTCAGTTGAAATTACGGCATTCATGGCTCCCTGATCCCTGATATGACACACCAGAGCTCTGGTATCCACGTCGGAGATAGCAAATAGCTTGCTTTGGTTTAAAAACTCCTCCAGACTATGATCTGCACTTGGTCTTGAATACTCATAACTAAAGTTTTTGCATATCAACCCTGCTATTTTCACAGAAGCAGACTCAACTTCATCCATATTGGTTCCATAATTCCCTATGTGTGCATTTGTAGTAACCATGAGCTGACCGAAATATGAGGGATCCGTAAATATTTCCTGATATCCGGTCATCCCGGTATTAAAACAAACTTCTCCATATGCGGTCCCTTCATTGTTACCTACGGCCTTTCCATAGAAAATAGTTCCGTCTTCCAATAATAATAATGCTTTCTTTTTAGTCTGATACTTCATATTGTACTTTAAGATTAAGTTTGACAAATAAACATAAAAAAAAGGATAGACTTTTAGGTCTATCCTTTTTTAATTATTAAAGATTTTATAAACAATTTATGCTTCGGAATCATTTTTCTTTTCTTCAGATTCAGAATCTTCTGGTTCTTTAGCTTCAGGTTCTAATCTCCTCCGTTACTTCTTCCACAGCCTCTTCAACTACATTTTCAGTAGCTTTATCAACTACTGTCTCATCAGCCTTCTTACCACGTCTACTTCTTCTGGTGGTTTTCTTCTTAGCAGTCTTACCGGCATTGTAAATCTCGTTATAGTCAACAAGTTCTATCATTGCCATATCTGCGTTATCACCTAGTCTATTTCCCAATTTAATGATTCGGGTATAGCCACCTGGCCGCGTACCTACCTTGTCGGATACACTTCCAAACAATTCTGTAACCGCATACTTATCTCTTAAATTCTTAAACGCGATACGCCTGTTATGTGTTCCTTTTTCCGTAGTCTGATTGTTCTCAGCTTTTGATTTAGTAATTAATGGCTCTATAAACTGTTTTAAGGCTTTTGCCTTTGCCACAGTTGTATTAATCCTTTTATGTTCAATCAAAGAACAAGCCATATTAGCCAACATAGCTTTTCTATGTGCCGACTTTCTTCCTAAATGATTGACTTTTTTACCGTGTCTCATTGTTACTTATATAAATTCTTACTAACTCCAGGACAAGTCCTGTGTTTAGCTATAAATTAATCCTTATCTAATTTGTACTTTGATAGATCCATACCAAAATTGAGGCCTTTATTTATTACAAGCTCTTCCAACTCTGTCAATGACTTTTTACCAAAGTTCCTGAATTTCATTAAATCGTTTTTATTAAATGAAACCAAATCTCCTAATGTATCTACTTCTGCCGCTTTTAAACAATTTAATGCCCTAACGGAAAGATCCATATCAACCAGTTTAGTTTTCAAAAGCTGACGCATATGAAGAGATTCTTCATCGTAGGTCTCTGTTTGAGCTATTTCATCGGCTTCAAGAGTGATACGCTCATCCGAAAACAACATGAAATGATGTATAAGTACTTTAGCTGCTTCTGTCAATGCATCTTTTGGATGAATTGAGCCATCGGTAACGATCTCAAAAATCAATTTCTCGTAGTCTGTTTTTTGCTCAACACGGAAGTTTTCAATACTGTATTTTACATTTTTTACCGGGGTAAAAATTGAATCAACAGCGATACTTCCCAAAGGGGCATTAGACTTTTTATTTTCTTCTGCCGGTACATAACCACGACCTTTTTCAATGATAATCTCCATATTTATGCTCACCTTCGGATCCATATTGCAAATAACCAGATCCGGGTTTAACACTTGATATCCAGAGATAAACTTTTGAAAATCTCCTGCGGTAAGCTGTTCCTTACCACTTACGGATATGGAAACAGTTTCCTCATTAACATCTTCAATTTGTCTTTTAAAGCGAACTTGTTTAAGGTTTAGGATGATTTCGGTAACGTCTTCCACAACACCTTCAATAACCGAAAATTCATGCTCTACTTTATCTATTCTAACGGATGTAATTGCAAATCCTTCCAAAGAAGAAAGCAATACCCTCCGTAAGGCGTTCCCAACAGTCAAACCATAACCAGGTTCCAAAGGGCGAAATTCAAATTTGCCTTCCAAATCTGAAGAATCAATCATTATAACTTTATCGGGCTTCTGAAAATTTAATAATGCCATAGTCGGATTTGTGATGTTTTTATTTAGAGTATAACTCCACGATTAATTGTTCTTTGATATTCTCAGGAATCTGAATTCTTTCTGGTATGGAAACAAAATTTCCTTCCATTTTATCATTATTCCATGTCAACCATTCATACACACTGCTATTTGCGCTAAGCGCATCTTGAATGGCCTGAAGTGATTTTGATTTTTCTCTCACACCTACAACGTCACCCGCATTCAAGGAATAAGATGGAATATTCACCAATTCCCCGTTAACAGTAATGTGCCTGTGAGAAACTAATTGTCTTGCACCTCTTCTGGAATTTGCAATCCCCATTCTGTAAACCACGTTATCTAAACGCGCTTCACACAATTGAAGAAGTACCTCACCGGTAACACCTTTGCTCCTGTTTGCTTTTGCAAAAAGGTTTCTGAATTGTCTCTCCAGAATACCATAGGTGTATTTTGCTTTCTGCTTTTCCATTAACTGAATAGCATACTCAGATTTCTTACCACGGCGTCTGTTATTACCGTGTTGTCCCGGGGGATAGTTTTTTTTCTCGAAAGCTTTGTCGTCTCCGAAAATTGCTTCGCCGAATTTACGTGCGATCTTTGATTTAGGTCCTGTATATCTTGCCATCTTCTTTTAA
>NZ_CAMYIP010000164.1:26285-58241 GCF_947258525.1 uncultured Eudoraea sp. | reverse complement strand
GAATTGCCATTATAACAGCAACCTACGAGCTGAAACCAAAGTTCAAATAAACGATAAAAAAAACCAACATTTGAATTATGTTGAAAAAGACCGAGCTAAACCAATGAAATCCAACAAGCAGAGTGGTAAAAATCTAAATTGGTTGAAGAAGGCCAGAGCGGGTTGGGGTTACAATGGCGATAGGAGACCTCCTTTCGCGGAGGAGCCGGAAAAAGGACAGCGATCCGTTTGGGACTTTCCCCGTCCACCGATTATTGAAAAAGTGACTAAACATATAACGGTAAGCCATAAGGGCAAACTCATTGCAGATTCTCACAATTCCCTTGCAGTACTCGAGACGGCTAGTCCCCCAACTTACTACATCCCCAGGCAGGATATCTATATGGATATGTTGGTCAGAATACCCAGAAAGACCTCATTGTGCGAATGGAAAGGCAGTGCCATCTATTGGGCACTTAAAGGCAATTCGGACCTACCCGTGGCTTGGTCCTACCCGAAACCTTTTAAGGAATTTGAAGGGCTAAAAGATCTTTTGGCCTTCTATCCCCAGAATCTTGATTGTAAGGTCGATGGGATAAATATCCAGCCACAACCCGGAGGATTTTATGCCGGATGGATAACACCTGACCTAGTCGGACCTTTCAAAGGGGAGCCCGGAACCGGACATTGGTGATGGTTTTTTTGAGACATCCAAGACTATCAGAAGTTGGAAGGGGAAAAGCCTTATATTATAAAAGCGAACTTTTAGAAAGTATAAATAGACGATGATAAAAGAACTTAAATCAATAATTATATTTCTTTCAATTTTGGCATATTGCCCAATATTTGGGCAAAATATTATTGAAGAATATCAAGAAGTTAAAAATGACAGTTTAAGAATTGGAAAGTTGGAAACCGATTTTCTAAAGTTCATTGAAAAAGGATACACACTAGCTTTACCAGAAAATCAGAAAAACATTTCAGGTGTAATTGTCTTTTTAGAAGATTCAGGATTTGACCAAAAGAACAAAAGCGCAAAACAAATCTATTCGGAAGCAAATAGCAAAGGATTTGCAGTTTTGTCTGTTTCGACGGAAATTCCGTTAGACTTCTTTTTTTCGGAAAAATCGATTGCAGATGCTCACAACACAATCAAAGAAGTATTTAAAAAACATAGCTTACCCAACTCAAATATATTTTTAGTCGGAGTTGGCCTTTCTGGGCACAGAGTATTAAAATATGTGCAGTTTCAGAAGAAGAACAAACCTCAATTTTTATTGAACATTGCTGGCCTGGTAATATGTGATGCCCCATTAGATTGGATAAGACAATATAACGAAGGAGAAAGAGATGTCAGAATAGCTTTTACTGAAGGTGCTATTTGGGAGGGTTCATTCGCAATGTATGTTTTAGATAAAAATCTGAACGGAACGCCACAAACTAACATTGAAAAATATTTGGACTTTTCGACATATAGTTATTCTGATAAAGAAAATAGGAACATTAAATATTTCAAAGATTACCCCATAAGAGCCTATATGGAGGTTGCCATACAATATTGGTTAGAAAAGAAAAGAAAAACCACAATCGACAATAACGGTGCGGATATGGTTGGACTTATTTCTCAAATGAAACTGGCTGGAAACGAAAATTCCGATTTAATAATATTTTATCCACACCAGAGTAAGACGGAAACAAAAAACACAGATGCAACTTGGATTGCTGTCGATAAAGTAGAGTTAATAGAATGGATTACCAAACAAACGGAATAAGAAAGAACCATAGCAACACCGTACCCTCTGAAAAGCCCTAACCCAGTTCTTAAAAGTTCAAATAAACGATACCTAATAACATCGATTATATTCCAAATTGGGTGTATAAAGATGTATTTTACATTTATATTAAAAAGTTGGGTTTAATGCTGAAAAATCTCGTTAAAATTATAAAATTTAATCTTTTAATAACAAAAAAAAAGAAGTAACTGGACGGAATTCAAAAAGATGAATATAAAAAGAATTTTAGTTTTATTATTGATTATAGCGTCTGTATCGTTTGTTAATGCTCAAGAAACATTAGATGTATTAACAGTATCAGGACATTTCGGAACTCCACAACCTTTTGAAGAAGAATCTCCCTATGATGGAGAAACTACTGAGAAAGGAGCAATGGTTAATCTAGTTATTCCTATTGTATTGAATGAAAAACAAATTTGGTATAACAGTGTTAATTATATGCAGTGGAATGTAAATAATAATATTGATACACCTGATAATATCGCGAATCCAATTAAAGTACATGGACTTATTTTAAGAACAGGATTGATTCAGAAACTTTCAAACGAAAATTCTATTCAAGTTGTTTTTATTCCTAGATTAATGACGGATTTTATTAATATTGATTCAAAACATTTTCAATTTGGAGGAACATTTATTTATGAAAAAGTATATCATGAAAGATTGAAAATTGGCTATGGAGTTTTATATAACAATGAAGCGTTTGGAGCTAATTTAGTGCCTTTAGTAAACTTAGAATGGAAAATATCTGAGAGATGGTCTATGTCCGGTTTATTACCAATTTATTCGAAAATTAAATACAAAGTAAATGAGAAATTAAATGTAGGCTTGTATCATTTCGGATTGGTAACTTCTTATCGTTTAGGTGAAGAAGCGTATCAAAATGATTATATAGAAAGAAGAAGTATTGATTTAGGTTTGTTTGCTCGTTATAATATTACTGGTGATGTTTATGTAGAAGGTAGGTATGGATATTCATTCGGTAGGAGTTATGGGCAATATGATCAAAATGATAAAATTGATTTAGCATTGCCACTTGCAACAATTGGTGATGATAGAACACAAATAAATGAAAGCTCTAATTTTAGTAACGGAGCTTATGCTCATGTTAGATTAGTATATGCAATTAAATTATAAATTGTTTTTTTATAGGATTATATAAATCACTATTAATATACCATGATAATCGTGTAACGATACGTCAACATCTTTGCAAATAAGCACGTAAACATTAGAATGAGCGAAAAAGTATATATCAAATTTGAGCTACCAAAAGGAAAATCATTTCCTGAACCAAGTAAGTTGCAAAAAGTGATTGAAAATGCAGTATCTAAAATCCTAACAGCAGTTATTCCTAAAGGAAATCCAGATTTTGATGATATAATACAGGAAGTTGATTTTTGGAAAATTGAGTATGATATGGCTGAGCAGGTTGTGTGGAGAGAAATAGGATTTGATAAAAATGGAAATTCAATTGTTGCAATGCCATTCGAAGAAAATTATGGTTTTTGGGCAGATAACAATTTGACTTTAGAGGACTTTGAACGGTTTGATTTTAAGAAAATTCAAATGTCGTAATTTGAAAAAGATTGGAATACATTTGAAACTAAGTTTAACAAGTAAATCATTCTAGCAATTGCTCCTATGAAAATCCTTATTCCAAAATCAAAGTATAAATAAACGATGAGTTTCACTTCCTCTTATCTTTACTTTCTTTATCAAAAGCAATCAAATTAAACAATTCCCGCATTCTACTTCGAACCCGGTTGCCGTAACGTTCTTCCAATTCTTCGGCGTTCAAGTTGGTAGTGGCATGGGTCAAAATCTTGTGATTGATAAAAAGATCATGACGGGATATCAAGATCTCCCCTAAAACATTGCAGTCTTTCCCATAATGTCGTCCAATGGGTTCAACACCTAAATCGTCGAAACAATAAAAGTTGCTGTTGCCATAATCCTCTATAATTTTGTAGCCAAGATGATTAAAAGCAAATATGATATTTCTGGAAGGAATAACGTCATAGGGTCTTTGCTGTGGAACAATATGGCGTAATAACCGCATTAGACTAGTTTTTCCACAGCCAACAGGTCCACTTAGTAAGATCCCTTTGCCAATATCAATACCGTATTTGGCACACCGCTCTTCATCCCGGATAAAGTAGTTCGATAATTTTAATAAAATATCGTGGTCTTCGGGATAGATCTTAAAATCTGATCCAAAGAGTTTTTTTCCTTTGATGTCCAAATAGGTAATAATCTTAGGAAAGTCGTAAAACAATTTTCCGCCTTCCATTTTCGCCAGGGTATAGATAATGCCACCTTCATCAATTTTAGAGGGGTTTTCCATAATCTTTATTTTTTGACGTCTTTAAGTTGTCCTGATTATGGGACACCGTTTCAAAATGTTTGATTTCGATGGATTTTATCATCCATTTTTCGGCCAAAGCCCGCCAATCTTTAATTTTGGTTTTTCCGCTTAGATGCCAACCTAGGCTTTTATAGTGATTGTAGAATTTTAAGGCTTCAGTAGCTGGCCATTTTTTGGTTTTGAAAAAGGAAATAACTTCAATTTCATTTTTTGGGGCCCCAAGTTTAATATTGTTTGTTTTTTGTTTATTAATGTTTGTATTAGATACTAACGCTTGTTCACCACAGGTTTCAGTCTTATTCAGAGCTTGTTCATCGGTTGTGCCAAAAATGAGCATCTTGATTTGACTGCCTTTATACGGATTGTGGGATGGAAGATACAGGATGTATTTCCAATCATGTAGATTTTTGAGACAGCGGTGATAAGTTGCTTTAGAACCTACCTTGGCCATCTTCATAATTTCTTCCCGATTGATATAGAATACAGCCGGGAACCGATTAATATTCCAAAACTGAAAAAGTGCCAAATATAGACTGATATGTGTAGGATTCAACCGAGAATCCTTTGAAAACTGTTGAAAAATGGCATTAAGATGTTTTATGTAATTCATAGGTCTTTTATTCGAATGTATTGTGAATACGGTTCGCCAATATTACTTTTTGTATCTCATCGGAATCATAAAAGATGATTCCACCCATCTTAGAATAGGGTAGTGTACCGTTTATTCGCAAATTCTGTAAGGTGCCAGGGCTGATTTGAAGCATGTCCATCACTTCAGAAGATTTCAAATATTTCTTCAATGTTCCAGTCGCCTGTTTTGTCAATAATTTTTTGATGTCATCGAGCAATTCCATTTTGAATTCCCGAAGATCGTCTGTAGTAATAATACTTGTTGGCATAATACATTTGTTTTAATAGAAAGGGACTATCTGGTTATTACTTATTAATTGATAGCCCCTAACTCGATTTGACTTTCGTTGGACAAAATTGAAGGAGTATTATGGACTTTGTGCACAACAAGCACGCTAGTTGTGTGATTTTATATATTCCTTTCAAATGTTTTTAATTGAATCTGTATAGTATGTTCTAGTGTTATTGTAGACTAGTCTATTGGTCAAATAAGGTGTGGTTCTTTCTTTAACAAGTTTAGCACATGTTGTGACTTATTGAGTTAAACCTCGGCATCTTCCATTCGCCGAATCAGGCTGAGTTTAAGGCGATCAATAAACTTAGTTCGTTCTATTTTTCGGGAACGAATCTCAAGGAATTTCCTGTACCAATTGCCAAGTTTTATATCGAATAGGATTTCACAGGTTGAAGCTATTTCTTTAATGCCTGTTTGTCCATCACTAATGGCTCCTGAGGCCTTTAGTGCATAAATCAATTCTATGAGGTCAATTTTGTTGCCAGTCCATTTCAACTTATCTAGGGGCAAAGAAACCCCAATTTTCCCTAAAGAGTTCTCATTAGTCAATCGGGACTTGATATAACCGGCGAGTTTTTTCTTTGCTTTGAATTCCCCAAATAGAAAATCTTTAGAGGTATTAAAATTAGGATCTGGGTAAAAGATTTTCATTGAGTAATATGCATCCGGCACAAGATTTTGCCTTGTAAAATAATATTCGTCCAAATGAATACACTTTAAATCAATATAATGACCAAAGTCAATGTGTCGCATAAAATATTGATTTAAAGCGGTAAGTTTTTTTTCTACAAACTTTATTTGGTCTTTAGAATTTACTTTTGGAAAATAAGTTTCAAAACGAATAATCTCCCTATAATAGATTAACTTAGTTAAGGGTATATGTTTTACCTTTTTAAAGAAATAGATCTCTTGGTCTATAGAATTAAATTTACGATTTTCAATATCCTTTTTGAGAGATAGAAGTAGTTTTTGTGACAACCCTATTGCAAGGTTAGAGATATTAATAATATTTTGACCTTCGGATTCTATCGTCTTAATTTGGGATTTGTATTGATCAATTTTCGGCTTGTAGTCCATTGCACTTAATTTGGGAAGAGGAGCGCTTTTTAAGATGCCCGACCCGTAGGATATAAACACCTTAATAAATGCGATTCTTATAAAAATATAGAAAATAATCTAAATATAGAAAAAAATCTATACACTTAAGTATAAATCGAAATTGATACATTTTTGATGTCCTTTTTTTTACAATACTAAGTAAGAGATTATAATTATTGGATACGTCGCTGAATTAATCGGAAACTTCATGCTTATTAGACGGGTTAGGCCCGAAATAATTTAATATGTTAGCTACAAGTTAAACTATAAGTAAATAAATATCAAGCAAATATCTATCCAGGTAATTTCCATAAGTAAAAGCAAATAATGATTTGGAATTACCAGAATTAGGAAAGAATTCCATTTCTACATAAAAATCATTTAGCGCATAAAGTAAGTAAGTTGAATCTTCTAGAAGAATTTGTTTAATGAATACACCTTTTGTCCAGAGTATTTCCCATTGCTCTTGTTTGGCTTTTGAAATATATTCACTCAGATCCATAAAGATTGATTTTGAATTTATTCAAAGGAAATAGTATTGGCTGCAAATTTATTGCATTTAGATAATATTTTATTTCGGCGAAAATAAAAATATTTGGGTTCTTTGGTAGACTAATTCTATAGTAAAAGTTCAGAAGAAATATAGCGAAACGGCTGAAATGGAAACAGTAAAATGGATTTGCACAATAGCCAGCGAGTTAGTTAAATAATATGGGAGGAGAAACAGGAAACAAAACAAAGAATACCAAAAACGAAAATATTGAATATCGTCAATCTAAATTCTGGA
This sequence comes from uncultured Eudoraea sp., assembly GCF_947258525.1. GTDB lineage: Bacteria > Bacteroidota > Bacteroidia > Flavobacteriales > Flavobacteriaceae > Eudoraea. The sequence continues at coordinate 51,291 of NZ_CAMYIP010000164.1, read as the reverse complement.
AAACTGATTTATGGGTTATATCAACCTCTTTCTTAGAATTTCCATATCCTCACTAATTTTTTTCTCTATTACCCGAGCATAGATTTGAGTAGTTGCCAACTTTGTATGTCCAAGTAATTTTGAGACAGTTTCTATGGGAACACCGTTACTTAGGGTTACTGTCGTTGCAAATGTGTGCCGGGCCATATGAAAAGTAAGGTTCTTTTTGATTCCGCATAAATCAGCAATTTCTTTTAAATAACTATTTAATCTTTGATTAGAAATGTTAGGCATAAGACTACCTATAAATTTTGTTCTAGGATGCCCTTCATACTTCTTGATCAGTGATTCTACCATAGGGAGCAATGGTATTTTAAAAGGATTACCGTTTTTATTTCTACTCGCCATAATCCAAGGATTATCATCTATTCCCAAAATAAGATGTTCTTTTTTTAATTTGATTATATCACCATATGATATTCCGGTATAGCAACTGAAAATAAATAAGTCCTTAACAACTGAAAGGCGTTCTACTTTAGGATTTAAATTTTGAATGCTTTCAAGTTCAGCCTCTGTAAGAAATTCTCGCTCCCTTTTTTCAAGTTTAGGCTTGAACTTTACGAATGGATCACGCTCTATCCATTCCATATGATAGGCCAATGTAACCATCTTTCGAAGCCTTTGAATGTGTTTCATTACGGCATTGTTCCCTATTTTACCTTGATAATGTTTAGGCTGATATGACCTTAGGAAACTTTCAAAACCAAGTACAAATGCGTAGTCCAAATCTTGGAGATAGATATCTGGCTTGTTATACTCTTTAGCTATATAGGCCATGACATACTTTTGGCTCGTTTTGTAATGACATAAGGTTTTGGGAGCGAGTTTAACACCCATCTTATCGTTATGATAATTGAAAATATTTTTTAATGAGTGAATTCTTTTATCTTCACCTAAAAATCTGGCCTTAACGAGTTGAGGAGTAACTATCTTAGATTCGGCCTTTAAATCCCTATAGCTTTGAACAATATCTGATTTTACTTCATCTAAATAATAATTTACAGCTCTTGATGTTTTTCCGTTACCTTTTGCTTTCTGGCGTTTGGAATCCCACATATCTACATTGACCTTTTGTTTGAGACTTACAATAACCTTTTTTCCATTAATGGTAATCCTAGCATAGATGATTGATAAATTGTTTTTGTCGGCACGTTGGCCATGAATCCAAAATAGGATTGAGAATGTTGAAGTAGTACGCATAGTTGTCATCTTAATTGTTAAACAATAAATTGAGACGAAAGCCAAATCAACTAAGCAAGGAATAGTCCTTATTTTGGGTCAAGATATAAAATGTAGACGGTTATGTAGACGATTTAAAAAAATGTAGACGATTTGTAAACATATTAAACCAAATAACTTCATATTATATGAATTCCCTAAAAACATAAAACCTTGCCAATCATAAGATTAGCAAGGTTTTGGTCTCGGATGATATCCGATTTAGTGACCTGGCTGGGGCTCGAACCCAGGACCCTCTCCTTAAAAGGGAGATGCTCTACCAACTGAGCTACCAGGTCTTTTTGGCGGGCTTGTCCGCCGGAGCAACCGAATCAGGTTGCGTAAGCGGATGCAAATATACTATCATTAATTAATTTTTCAAGTCCATTTAAAGATTAATTTAAGTTTTCTTTGAATTCCTTTATAATTAATACATTTTTACGAAAATAATAAAAATGAAGGTCGTCCTGATAGGATATATGGGTAGTGGAAAAACCACTGTGGGCAAGCTACTCGCAGAGGAAATAAACGTTGAATTCATAGATCTTGATGATTATATTGAAGCCAGATTAAACGCAAAGATTGCTCACATATTTGAAACTAAAGGTGAACTGTACTTTAGGAAAAAAGAAAGCGAACTACTGAATGAGATACTTGATGATGATCGTGATCTGGTAATAGCGGTAGGCGGCGGAACACCATGTTACGGCGCAAATATGGATGCAATTCTTGAACAAACACCACAGGTGTTTTATCTTAAGTTATCTATTGCTTCCCTGATAGAAAGGCTTCATAAAGAGAAAGATCACAGACCATTGATTGCGCACCTGCGGGATGAAGATTTACCTGAATTTATAGGGAAGCACATTTTCGAAAGAGGTATTTTTTATTCCCGTGCCAATTACACCATTCCCGGCGATAATAAGCTTCCTGAAGCTGTAAAAGACGAAATACTAGCTTTACTCCCCTAAGTAAATTGCATCATCTTTTGCCTTAAACTCTACTTGCACATGTTCCTGTAAAGAAGTGGATAGTGAAATACCTTTAAAATCTGCTTTTACAGGATATTTTTTATGGTTTCTATTTACAAGAACCGCTGTTTTTAATTGTTTGAGAGGCGTTTTCAGAAAATGGTGCACACCATAAATAAGGGTAGTTCCGGAATTCAAAACATCATCTACGAGGACTACAGATTTGTTTCTGTATTCACTTTCAGGAATAGACATGGTAACCCCGCTTTTAATAGGATTCTTTTTGTCCATCATCACCTTACATAATACAATTTCTGCCGTTGTGATTTCTTCCAAAACTGCTTGTAATTTTTTTGCAAATTTTAGACCTCCTCCCACAATTCCTGCGAGTATAATTTTTTTCTCAGATACATTGGTTTCATAAATCTGATAGGCAATCCTCCTTATCTTATGTTGAATCTGTACGTGGGAAAGTATTTTATTTTGCATAATGGCACTTAATTATTTTTCAAAGATAAAAAACAGTTCTTTACCTTTTCTGGGTGGTATGGAGTTGTTTGCGCGCTCCAGTACTTTTATCTTCAAAAATGGATCAAATAATGCCTTATATTCTTCTGCACTACCTCCAAACGGAGGACCGCTGGGAGTTAACGGGAAATCAAAAAATAATCCGGCAAGTTTACCGCCCTGCTTTAAAAGCTGAAGCATTTTTTGGACGTAGTTTGCACGCAACTTAGGATTCAGGGCACAAAAAAAAGTCTGTTCCAGTATTAAGTCGAAATCCTTTAGGTCCAGATCAAAAAAATCCCCATTTATCAGTTGGTTATCCCCAATTTCAGGAATTTCAGCTTTTATTTTTTCCAAAGGCTGCCTTGCGAGATCCAGCACATAAACATTGGTAAAGCCACTCTTGTGAAGATATATTGCTTCATAACCATTGCCGGCGCCGGGAATCAATATTTTCAGGTTTTTATCCTCAAGCTGATCAATATATTCCTTCAGGGGAGTAGATGCTGCACCAATATCCCATCCCAAATTATTAACCGCATACCGCTCTTCCCAATATTCTTTATTCAGATTCATCCAGATAATGGTCTATGTCCCGTCTTTCCTTTTTAGTTGGTCTGCCCAGACCTTTTTCCCTGTAATGATTTTTGCTCAAACGCAATAGTTCAGTATTTTGAAATGCTTCCTTGGGCGTGGTATCCTTTCTATAAATATCCACAAGTTTGGCGCCTACGCGCCCGGGGGGTACATCCAGGACGTTAAGTTCATAATTAATTTGATTTTTACGCACAACAATTTCATCCAGTTTATAAACTTCTCTCGAAGGTTTAACTGCTTTTCCATTAATACGCACATGCCCTTTTTTACAGGCTTCTGTTGCCATATTACGGGTCTTATAATATCGGGTACACCATAAATACTTATCTATACGCATTTACTATTAAAAATCTTTGTTAACGACTTAAACAAAAATAGTGGAAAATTGTATCTTGCGGGCTTCAAAAGAAGATCTATGAAAGAAAAAGGAGTTCTGCTCTTTATTGCGGCCTTGTCTATACTAGTTGCTTGTAGTAATGATGATAGTCTGAATGTGGAGGTTGTGCCTCCAAGGCCCCTTGCGGAGGTTGAAGCAGAAAATGATGCTGAAATTAAAGAATATTTAAAAACACATTATTATAACTATGAAGAATTTGAGAACCCGCCTGCGGATTTCAATTTTAAGATAGTTTTGGATACGATAGCTGGTGATGCCCAGGATAAGATTCCACTTTCAGATCAGGTGTCTACAATGACTATTCCGGTTTCCTCTGAAACTTTTAATTTAGATGAGGATGTAGTGGTAGATCACACGCTATATTATCTTGAAGCCCGGGAGGGAACAGCCGGAAGTCCTACGGTTGGAGATTCAACTTTAGTGAAATATGAAGGCCAATTGCTTTCCGGGGTTGTTTTTGACAGTAATGTTACCTATACCTGGCAGTATTTGCCATTTTTTCTCAGAGGTTATGCCGCAGGCATTTCAAACTTTAAGGTTGGTACCGAGGTAATTTCTAATCCTGATGGCACTTCTGAGATTACTGGAAGTGGCGTTGGATTGATGTTTCTCCCATCCGGATTGGCCTATTTTAATAACCCTCCATTAAGTGGTGGAATTGAACTTTATGACATACTGGTTTTTCAGGTAAATACCGGTTTGTTTGAAGAGGCCACGGATTATGATAATGATGGAATTCCCTCCATTATGGAAGACTTAAACAATAATGGCATTCTGTCTGATGATAATACTGATGAAAGTATTGAATTATCCTCGGGCTTTGGGTTCCTGCCAAATCATCTGGATCAGGATGACGATCAGGATGGCACGCTTACCAGAGAAGAAATTGTAATCGACAATGAAGGAAATATTACATTTCCGGATTCTGATGGAGATGGAACCCCGGATTATCTGGATGCAGATAGTTAATAGAAAGAATAGTATTAACTAAAAAGCCCGCATCTTTGCGGGCTTTTTTATTATGTAAAAGAATTTGCTAGAATTTGAAAGATAAGCTAAAAATAACCTGGTCTGCCCTGGTATCTACTCTACTTTCGGGCAAAGATGTGATATTGGAATTAATAAAAGTAGCTATGTTTTCTCCGAAGCCACGTTCATAACGTATTTCTAATCCAATTCTTCCCAGGTTGACCCCTGCACCAATATTCAGGCCCACTGTGAAGTCATTTTCAATATTCTCTATAGAGATATCGCTGAATTTAGAATTAAAAATATATTGAAAAGATGGACCTATAAAGACGTTTAAAGGGCCAATTATGCGCCAACCTCCTAGTATAGGAATATCAAGTTTGTCAATTTTAAGGTCACCGTCGGAATAACCGGACTTTGTATGGGTATAAACTACCTCTGGTCGCAGATAAAATTTATCTCCTAATTTTCCATACAAGCCAACATGATAGCCAACATTTGCATCCGGATTTTGAAGTGCTTCCCCAACGGCTTCAAGATAATCTCCGTTGGAGCTGTAGTTAAGCCCGGCTTTAATACCAAAACCGGATTTTTTCTGAGCAAAAGTTGATAAACAACCTAAAACTAATAGGATAATTACAAGTGTCTTTTTCATAATGTTTTCGTTTTAATGATCTTGTGGAATCTAAAACAGAACCACAAGTTTTTAAGTCTTTCTTTTTAACACCCCTACAACGGCCTTTTCTATTGCTTTATTATTCAAACCATATTTTTCCATTAATTGATCGGGCGTTCCACTTTCACCGAAGGTGTCTTTTGTGGCAATAAACTCCTGTGGTACAGGATAACGCGTAGTTAACGTTCTGGCTACGCTTTCTCCAAGTCCACCCAGATAATTATGCTCTTCTGCAGTTACAATTGCACCGGTCTTTTTTACAGAATTAATTATGGCTTCCTCATCTAATGGCTTAATGGTATGTATATTAATTACCTCAGCTGAAATACCCTGACTTTCCAAATTTTCAGCCGCTAGTAATGATTGCCAGACTAAATGTCCGGTGGCCACTATGGTAACATCTGTACCTTCATTGAGCAGTAGTGCTTTTCCAATCTCAAAATTTTGGTCTGCCGGCGTAAAATTTGCTACAGCAGGCCTTCCGAATCTTAAATATACAGGTCCCTCGTGTTCCGCTATTGCTATAGTAGCGGCTTTTGTTTGATTAAAATCACATGGATTTATGACTGTCATACCGGGTAGCATTTTCATTAGTCCAATATCTTCCAGGATTTGGTGTGTTGCTCCGTCTTCGCCAAGTGTAATGCCTGCATGTGAAGCGCATATTTTTACATTCTTATGGGAATATGCTATGGACTGCCTGATCTGATCGTAAACCCTGCCTGTAGAAAAGTTGGCAAAAGTTCCTGTAAAAGGTATATAACCTCCAATGGTAAGTCCGGCTGCAATACCCATCATATTGGCTTCAGCGATTCCAACCTGGAAAAAGCGTTCAGGATTTTCATTAATAAATTCCTGAATTTTAAGCGAACCTACCAAATCCGCACACAGGGCCACTACCTTCGGATTTGTGCGTCCAAGTACTGTCATGCCGGCTCCGTAACCACTTCTTGTGTCTTTCTTTCCTTGATCTATATATTTTTTCATTAAATCTGTTTTAGGTTTTGAGGATCAATAGTCCCCGAGTGTTTCCGGATTCTGGCTTAATGCTACTTCTAATTGTTCATCATTGGGCGCTTTGCCATGCCATGCATGCGTATGCATCATAAAATCTACGCCATGACCCATTACAGTATCCATGATTACACAAACCGGTTTGCCTTTACCGGTTCTCTTTTTTGCTGCCTTCAGCCCCTGGATGACTTCCTCCAGATTATTCCCGTTTTTAATTTCCAGGGTATCCCAACCAAAAGCTTCAAACTTTTTCTTTAAATCACCCATTGGTAAAACATCAGATGTGGGACCATCAATTTGTTGTCCGTTATGATCTATAGTTGCTATCAGATTATCAACCTCCTTGGCTGCTGCGAACATTATGGCCTCCCAATTCTGGCCTTCCTGCAATTCACCATCGCCATGAAGGCTATACACCATATGGTCATCCTTATTTAATTTTTTTGCCAATGCAGCTCCCACAGCTACGGACATTCCCTGGCCTAGGGAACCAGAGGCAATACGAACCCCTGGCAACCCTTCATGAGTAGCAGGATGACCTTGAAGCCGGGAATTCAATAACCTAAATGTTTGTAATTCTTCAATAGGGAAGTAACCACGCCTGGCCAGTACGCTATAAAAAAGAGGGGAAATGTGGCCGTTGGATAAAAAGAACAGATCTTCATCAATTCCATTCATATCAAAACCTTCTTTTAAGTCCATGATCTCATTATACAATGCTACCATAAATTCCGTACATCCAAGAGAACCTCCCGGGTGGCCCGAATTTACTTTATGCACCATGCGCACAATGTCTCGTCGGACTTGCGAAACGAGGACTTCTAATTCCTTTATTTCTAACATTTTGTATTGGTTTTATCAGCGTCAAATGTAATTGCAAACTTTTGCCTTTACAAGTGGAGTTATTATAATTTATTAACGTTTGAACCCTTGTCAGAACTTTATTTTTTTCTTAAGTATTTTATGCAGGTCAGATGAGTATATTTGCCATTGAATTCTCGCTTTGAAATTTAAATTAGAACATACAGATTCTGAAACACAGGCCCGTGCAGGAGAAATAATAACGGACCATGGTGTAATTAAGACGCCAATATTTATGCCCGTGGGAACAGCGGCATCAGTAAAAGGGGTCCATCAGCGGGAACTACGGAATGAAATTGACCCGGATATTATTCTTGGGAATACCTACCATTTATTCTTAAGGCCAAAAATTTCAATCTTAGAGCAGGCAGGTGGGCTTCACAAGTTTATGGGTTGGGATAGAAATATTCTTACAGACAGTGGGGGTTACCAGGTATATTCCCTATCGGCCAACAGGAAAATAAAAGAAGAAGGTGTAAAGTTTAAATCCCATATTGATGGTTCCTTACATATGTTTACTCCTGAAAACGTTATGGAAATCCAAAGGGCAATTGGTGCGGATATCATTATGGCCTTTGACGAGTGCACACCTTATCCTTGTGAATATAACTATGCAAAGCAGTCAATGAAGATGACCCACCGATGGTTAGACCGATGCATAGAACATTTAGACAAGCTGCCTTATAAATATGGTTATTCTCAGTCGTTTTTTCCTATTGTTCAGGGATCTACTTATAAGGACCTGCGTATTCAGTCTGCGGAGTATATAGCAAATGCCGGGGCAGAGGGGAATGCCATTGGCGGACTTTCTGTTGGAGAACCGGCCGAGGAAATGTATGCAATGACAGAAGTTGTATGTAACATTTTACCCGAGGATAAACCTCGTTACCTTATGGGTGTGGGAACACCAATTAATATTTTAGAAAACATTGCGTTAGGTATAGATATGTTTGATTGTGTGATGCCTACCAGAAATGCAAGAAATGGTATGCTATTTACCGCTCATGGGACTATTAATATTAAGAATAAAAAATGGGAGAACGATTTTTCAGTGATTGATGAGGAGGGTACGACCTTTGTTGACAAAGAATATACCAAAGCCTATTTACGTCATTTATTTGCGGCAAATGAATATTTAGGGAAACAAATAGCCACGATTCACAACCTTGGTTTTTATATGAGATTAGTAAGGGAAGCAAGAAATCATATTTTCTCAGGGACTTTTTCAAATTGGAAAGATAAGATGGTGCGGCAAATGGATAAGAGGCTTTAAGCATGACAATTATAGACAAATACATACTAAAAAGATATCTGGCCACTTTTGGGACCATGTTATTGCTATTTGTGCCCATTGGGATAATGCTAAACCTTGCAGAGCAGATAGGTAAGATGATAGACAATGAAGCTCCCCTGAATGAAATTCTAATCTACTATCTTAATTTTACGATTTACATAGGAAGTCTCTTGTTTCCTATCTTTTTGTTTCTGTCTATTATTTTCTTTACCTCAAAATTGGCCAACAATACAGAAATTGTAGCCATATTAAGTTCGGGTGTTTCATATAGTCGCTTTTTAAGACCTTACTGGATTGGGGCAAGTATTATTGCAGTGCTAATGTTTTTTATGGGAATGTTCATTGTTCCCAATGCCAGTAAAGAGTACAATGAGTTTATATTTAAATATTTAAAAAGGGGAAATAAAGACCGGATTACCAGCAATATATTCAATCAACTGAATGAGAATGATTTTATTTATGTCAGTAGCTTTGATCCTGCAAGGAAGATAGGGTATAATTTTAGTTTTGAGCATTTTAATGATAAGAATGAATTGGATTACAAGATAACATCCAGTAATATCCGTTGGGTACCAAAGGATAGCCTCTATAGGTTAACCTCATATACCAAGCGAAAGATAAGGGCCAATACTGAGGTAATTGAGAAAAAAAGAAGACTGGATACTTTATTTGTATTCAACATTGAAGACTTGACACCGGTTTCCTATGTGGCTGAGACCAAAAACCTTGTTGAACTCAATAAATTCATTGAGGTTCAGAAGAAAAAAGGAGCATCAAATATAAATACCTATATTTTAGTTAAATACAGACGGTGGGCACTACCAATTACCGCATTCATTCTTACCGTTATTGGGGTCGCTGTTTCTTCGGTGAAGCGTCGAGGTGGAATGGGTGTGAACCTTGCTTTTGGAATTGGAGTGGCTTTCATTTTCATATTTTTTGACAAAGTATTTGGTACACTGGCTCAGCAATCGGGTTTTTCCCCTTTGTTGGCTGTAATAATACCGAATGTGTTATTTGGTATTTTAGGGTTTTATTTGCTTCAAAATGCTAAACGATAAGCTAAAAAACTACCTGCACCTTCACCTGATCGTTTTAATCTGGGGTTTTACCGCAGTGCTTGGAAAGTTAATCTCTATAGACGCCATACCTTTGGTTTGGTATAGAATGTTAATTGCCTCAGCTTTAGTTGCCGTTTTTATTTTAATAAAGCGAAATTCCATTAGGGTCAGTACTAAAACGTTAATAATTATGTTGACGGCAGGTGTTATCATTGCACTACACTGGGTGACATTTTTTAAAGCCATTAAAGTATCTAATGTATCAATTGCATTGGTGACAATGTCTACGGGCGCATTATTCACTGCGTTTCTTGAACCGATATGGTATGGTAGAAGAATGATTTGGTATGAAGTTCTCTTTGGTCTTATGGTTGTTTTTGGCCTTTACCTTATTTTTAACGTAAACACTGCTTATAGTCTGGGTATGAGCCTGGCTTTGATTTCTGCATTATTGGGTGCCATATTTACTTTAATTAACGGACAATTAATTAAAACACATAAGCCATCTGCTATTGCTTTGTACGAATTGATGAGTGGGGTGTTATTTATTACTTTTTATTTGGTAATGGATGGATCCTTTAACAGAACGTTTTTTATACTTCCCTTAAATGACTGGTTTTTTATTTTTATCCTGGCATCTGTCTGCACGGCCTATGCTTTTATCGCGGCAATAAAAGTCATGAGATTTATAAGTCCCTATACTGTTATGCTAACGATAAATTTGGAACCTGTTTACGGTATCATACTGGCACTTTTAATCTTTGGACAAAGCGAAAAGATGAGTCCGCTTTTTTATGTCGGAGCCCTTATTATAGTTGCCACTATTATTGCAAATGGGATCTTAAAGACCAGAAGAAAGTCAAGTAAAGGCACTTAACTAGGGAATGGGGTTTCCTTAAGTGTTTATTAATTTAATGTGTAAGACGGTATAAAATTTTATATTTGTTCAGACAATCTAACTAGTGCCAGCTTTTATAGTGGCGAAAACCTTTTTTAATGGAATACTTGGAATTTGAACTTCCTATTAAGGAATTGGTAGAGCAATTGGAGAAATGCCAGATTATTGGCGAGGAGAGCGAAGTTGATGTAACAGAGACCTGCAGACAAATTGAAAAAAAATTAGAGGATACACGAAAGGATATTTATAAAAACCTTACTGCCTGGCAACGTGTACAACTTTCAAGACATCCCAACAGACCTTATACTTTAGATTATATCAAGGCCATTTGTGGAGATACTTTTTTAGAACTGCATGGCGACAGGAATGTCAAAGATGACAAGGCCATGATTGGTGGTCTGGGTAAAATTGGAGACCAAAGTTATATGTTCATTGGTCAACAGAAAGGCTACAATACTAAAACCAGACAATACAGGAATTTTGGGATGGCTAATCCGGAAGGATACAGGAAAGCGCTCAGACTCATGAAATCTGCTGAAAAATTCGGGATCCCGGTGGTTTGCTTAATTGACACTCCTGGTGCCTATCCGGGTATTGAAGCAGAACAGCGGGGACAAGGAGAAGCTATAGCCAGAAATATACTGGAAATGACGCGTCTTAAAGTGCCAATTATCGTTGTGATAATAGGTGAGGGCGCTTCCGGTGGGGCTTTGGGAATTGGAGTAGGTGACAAGGTATTGATGCTCGAAAATACCTGGTATTCCGTTATATCGCCGGAATCCTGCTCTTCAATTTTATGGAGAAGCTGGGAGTATAAGGAAATTGCTGCAGAAGCCTTAAAACTTACAGCTACGGACATGAAAAAATTAAAACTAATTGATGAGATTATTCGGGAACCATCCGGAGGTGCTCATAGTAACAGAGAAAAGACTTTTGAAATTGTCAAAAATAAAATTTCTAAGCATTTTGAGGATCTTAAAAAGTTATCACCAAAAGAATTAGTTACAGCCCGAATGGATAAATACGCAAACATGGGTGTATTCAACGGCTAATCCACGTTTTTATCAGGATGAAAGAAATCCGAAGAATTCGTTCTTCGGATTTTTTTGGTTATCAACACAATTTTGTAACTTATGAACATCCTAATTGTTAATTACCGGTTGATATCGTTGCGGGTCAATTTAAAGTTAACTAAAGGTTAATTGTATATTTTTACACACATGGAAAAACCCCGCCCAATTATTGGTCACAAAATAGGCAAGGCACCTATCATCAATCTGGAGAAAGGTAAAATACCACCTCAAGCTGTTGATTTAGAGGAAGTTGTGCTTGGCGCAATGATGATTGATAAGAAAGGGGTTGATGAGGTTATAGATATTTTACACCCGGACGCATTTTATAAAGATGCGCATCGATTTATTTATGAAGCCATCTTTAAACTGTTCGAAAGTTCAGAACCGGTGGATTTATTAACCGTTTCGAGCCAACTACGGAAGGATGAGCGACTTGAGGCCGTTGGGGGAGATTTTTATTTAATAAAATTAACCCAAAAAGTAGCTTCTTCGGCACATATTGAGTTCCATGCCAGGATTATTCTTCAAAAATATATTCAACGTAGTCTGATTAAAATTTCGAGTGAAATTATTGAGGATGCCTATACAGACTCTACAGATGTATTTGATCTTTTGGATAATGCTGAGGCAAAATTGTATGAAGTTACCCAGGGAAATTTAAAGCGTTCAGCTGAAACCGCTCAAAACCTGGTGATTCAGGCCAAAAGGAAAATTGAGGAAATATCAAATAAGGATGGATTAAGTGGTATTCCTTCCGGTTTTGATAAGGTAGACAGGCTAACTTCCGGATGGCAGCCAAGTGATCTGGTAATAATTGCAGCACGTCCCGGTATGGGTAAAACTGCACTCACGCTATCCATGGCTAGAAACATGGCTGTGAATTCCAATATACCTGTGGCCTTTTTCTCTTTAGAAATGTCTTCGGTACAATTAATTACCAGGCTGATATCTTCTGAAACAGGATTACCTTCAGAGAAACTTAGGACAGGAAGACTTGAAAAACATGAATGGGAGCAATTGAATGTAAAAGTAAAAGCACTTGAAAAAGCTCCTTTATTCATTGATGATACCCCCTCCCTATCTATTTTCGATCTTAGGGCAAAAGCAAGAAGACTAGCATCGCAGCATAAAATTAAATTAATCGTACTCGATTATTTGCAATTAATGACTGCAGGTGGTAGCCAAAAGGGCGGAAACAGGGAACAAGAGATTTCTACAATTTCGAGAAACTTAAAGGCGCTGGCCAAAGAATTAAATGTTCCGGTAATTGCTTTATCTCAGCTGTCAAGGGCCGTAGAAACCAGGGGAGGTAGCAAAAGACCCATTTTATCTGATCTTCGGGAATCTGGTGCAATTGAGCAGGATGCTGATATCGTTTCCTTTATTTATCGCCCGGAATATTATAAAATTGATGAGTGGGATGATGAAGAACGAACACCAACTCAGGGGCAGGCAGAGTTTATTGTAGCTAAGCACAGGAATGGTGGATTAGATAATATTAGGTTAAAGTTCATTGCACAACTTGGTAAATTTGATAACTTGGATGACTTTGATTCTCCATTTGAGTTTCAGTCAAAGATGAATATAGATGGGGATAATCCATTCATTGCTAAAAACCTTCCTAATGCGGAAGAAGCTTTTGGAAGCACTATGAATGACGATTCTGATTCTGATACTCATTCTATTTCTTTTTTTTTCTTCTTTTCAAGCCAAAGCTTCTACAATTCTAATTCCTATGGATGCGGAGAGTCAGGAAAATCATTTAAAAGCTTATGGTATTACCTACTGGGTATTAACCAAACAACAAAAAGTTCAATGGCTGCTCAACTATAGGGGAGGGTCATTTTTATTGCCTGATGGTGAAAGTATCCGGAAAGAGTGCCAGATTAGGGGGGTAAGCTTCGAAATCTTGTCGGACGGACAGACGCAATCTATACTGGATGAAATAAGCAGTCCGTCTAAGAATCAGGAAGCAGTAATTCTGGAGAAAGCACCAAAGATTGCGGTATACTCACCAAAGAGCAATCAACCTTGGGATGATGCCGTAACCATGGCATTGACTTATGCTGAAATTCCTTATATCACGATTTATGATGAAGAAGTCCTTGATAATAAGCTTGTCTTATATGATTGGCTTCACTTGCACCATGAAGATTTTACCGGGCAATACGGCAAGTTTTATGGGGCTTACAGAGCTGCTCCCTGGTATATTGAGGGCAAACTGGAAGCGGAGGCCTTAGCGGCAAAACTCGGATACAGTAAGGTTTCAGAGGAAAAAAGAGCTGTTGCCCTCAAAATAAGGAACTATGTAATAGGCGGAGGATTCATGTTTGCAATGTGTTCTGCAACAGATAGTTTCGATATATCACTCGCCGCCGACGGTGTTGATATTTGTGAACCAATGTTTGATGGGGATCCTTCTGATGCCAATTATCAAAGCAGGCTGAACTTTAATAAAACCTTTGCCTTTACAAATTTTACATTGGAACGAAATCCATTGCGATATGAATTTTCTTCCATTGATATGACCAGTAAACGGAATAATGTTGCACGAGAGACAGATTATTTTAGTTTAATGGATTTTTCAGCAAAGTGGGATCCTGTTCCAACAATGTTATGTCAGAACCACACTTCGCTGGTAAAAGGATTTATGGGCCAGACAACTGCTTTTGAAAGAAATGAAGTCAAACCTACCGTACTGATTTTGGGTGAAAATAAAATAAACGGAGAAGCCCGCTATATACACGGTATAAAAGGGAAAGGATTTTTTACTTTCTACGGTGGGCACGATCCGGAGGACTACCAGCATAGGGTAGGGGATCCTAAAACTGAGTTGGAACTTCATCCAAATTCTCCAGGTTACCGACTAATTTTAAACAACGTTTTGTTTCCGGCGGCGCGCAAGAAGAAACAAAAGACTTAGTTTTTATCTTTTATTAGTTTTTTCAGGATACGCTCTACTCCAAAATCATCATTGCTCAGTGTAGTGTAATTAGCAGATTTTAAGACATTTGGGTGCGAATTAGCCATAGCAAAACTATATTTTGCCAGGGCGAGCATTTCCAGGTCATTGTTATAGTCTCCAAATACAAGAGTTTCTTCGGGACCAATACCGTGTTGTTCCTGTATTTTCTGTAATGCAAAACCTTTATGCGCATTAATATGAGATAAATCTACCCAGTTTTCTCCCGATACTTTTACCTTAAGTTTTCCTTCCAGGTGCTTCACCGACGGATATATATGTTTTTCAGAACCTCCATAGTGATATACCGCAATTTTCATTACTTCTTCATTATCAAATTTTTGCAAATCTTCTATGATAGAATATTTGGTATAGTACTCTTTTAATGTATTGATAAATCTTGGAGATTCACCTAGAATATATGCATTGTGTTTTCCACATAATACAGGATGGACTCCTTCAATCTTTTCCAAAATGCTCAGTATACTATTTTTTGAAATTGAATCTAAAGGGGTTGAAATAAGTTCCTGATCATTGTGTATAGCCAATCCGCCATTCTCTGCGATTATAATTATTTCATTTGCGATTTGACTCAGTTTATCAGCAATACTGTTGTATTGGCGGCCACTGGCTGCTACAAAAAGAATTTCCTTTTTTCTCAATTCCTTATATAATTCGAAAAAAAGAGGACTTACTTCATGTCTGGAATTTAAAAGTGTTCCATCCATATCTGTAACTACCATTTTTATTGCAGATAAATCCATATTTCGTGTTGTTGAGGGCAAAGGTATTTTTTATGTTTAAATTACTAGTAACTTTCACAAAGTTTTACATAATATAAACGGCAATGAAGATCTATCAAAAAGAAATACGATTAAAACCTTATAAACGAGGGTTTCATTTAATTACGGAGACTATTAAGGATAACCTACCGGAAATTAAGGGAATTAAGATGGGGTTCCTGAATGTGTTCATAAAACATACCTCTGCAAGTTTAACTATTAATGAAAATGCCGACTCCACGGTGCGTTCAGATTTTGAGGCACATATGAATACCATGGTGCCCGAAGATGCCCCTTATTATGTACATACTTTTGAAGGCTCTGATGATATGCCTGCTCATATTAAAGCATCGTTAATGGGATCTTCAATTCAAATTCCAATAAGTGACGGACGTTTAAATCTGGGTATTTGGCAAGGAATATATTTATGCGAACATAGAAATAGGGCTTCGGGTCGCAGTTTGGTCCTAAGCTGTTTTGGTAATTAACACTTATAAAGTAATATAAAAAAAGCCCTGATGGTTTTCATCAGGGCTTTAAAGCGAGAATTCTTTTTACTATTTTACCTTATCTACAATTGCTTTAAAGGCATCGGGATGGTTCATTGCCAAATCTGCAAGGACTTTTCTGTTAAGTTCTATATTATTGGCTTTTACCTTACCCATAAATTGTGAATAAGACATTCCATGTTGTCTTGCACCTGCATTAATACGGGTGATCCACAGTGAACGGAAATTTCTTTTCTTATTTCTACGGTCTCTGTAAGCATATTGCATTGCTTTTTCAACCGCATTTTTAGCTACTGTCCAGACGTTTTTACGTCTTCCGAAGTATCCTTTTGCTTGCTTCATCACCTTTTTTCTTCTGGCTCTGGAAGCTACTGAATTTACTGATCTTGGCATTTTTTAATTTTTTTTGTAGCAGGCGGTTTAAAGAATAATTCTAGAAACACTTTTATTGGCCCAACTCCATGGTTAATACTAATTACCTAAAGGATGGTCTATTTTAAACCTAATTGTCCTTTAATATTTGCAACATCAGAGTCATGTACTAATGTTGTATGTGTTAGCTTAAGCTTTCGCTTTTTAGATTTCTTAGTCAAAATGTGACTCTTAAAAGCGTGCTTTCTTTTAATTTTACCAGAGCCTGTAAGCTTAAAACGCTTTTTGGCACTGGATTTTGTTTTCATCTTAGGCATTTTTTCCTATTTGTATATTAATCTCGCTTCTTTTTTCTTATTTTTTCGTCTTAGGCGCTATGAACATTGTCATTCGCTTTCCTTCAAGCCTTGGCATCTGCTCCACCTTGCCAAATTCTTCCAATTCCTGTGCTAGTTTCAACAAGAGAATTTCCCCCTTGTCCTTATAAACTATAGATCTGCCCTTAAAAAAAACATATGCCTTTAATTTAGCTCCGTCCTTGAGAAACTTTTCAGCATGTTTCTTTTTAAATTCGTAATCGTGATCATCCGTATTTGGGCCAAATCTAATTTCTTTTATAATTACTTTGGTGGCTTTCGCCTTCATTACCTTTTCTCGCTTTTTTTGCTCGTAAAGGAATTTCTTGTAATCAATTATCTTACATACAGGCGGATCCGCTTTAGGTGAAATTTCCACCAAATCCAGACCTTGTTCTTCTGCCTGAGCAATTGCCTTAGCAATGGGATATATTCCCACTTCAACGTTATCACCAACCAGGCGAATACTTGGTGCGGTAATTTTTTCATTGATATTATGAGGGTTCTTGTTTTCCCTCCTGGGTTGGGGCCTAAATCTTCTTCGTATTGCTATGGCTTATATATTTAATTAAACTTAATTATTAAAACGACTTTAATGTACTACTTATTTCCTTTTCGACCAAGTTTACAAATTCATTTAAACTTAGCATACCCAAGTCTTCTCCTCCGTGCTTACGAACCGAAACTGTATTTTGTTCCTCTTCCTTTTCACCTAGGATAAGCATAAACGGTATTTTATTCATTTCTGCCTCCCGTATTTTCTTACCTACAGTCTCGTTCCTAAAATCACCGAGCGCGCGAATTTCGTGATTTTCCAATGAATTTAAAACTTTTTCGGCATATTTTTCATGTTTCTCACTTACCGGCAACAGAATAGCCTGATCCGGGGTAAGCCATAATGGGAAATTTCCTCCGGTGTGTTCCAGTAACAAGGCTATAAATCGTTCCATGCTGCCAAAAGGAGCCCTGTGAATCATTACAGGTCTGTGTTCCTCATTATCACTGCCTTTATATGTTAGATCAAAGCGTTCCGGGAGATTATAGTCGACCTGAATTGTCCCCAATTGCCAATTTCTGCCAAGGGCATCTTTAACCATGAAATCTAATTTAGGTCCGTAGAAGGCAGCTTCACCTTTTTCAATGACGAAATTCAAACCTTTTTCTTCAGCCGCATTCAGGATAGCGTTTTCGGCTTTTTCCCAGTTTTCTAAAGAGCCAATATATTTCTCTGGCTTTTCCGGATCTCTTAAGGAAACCTGGGCTGTAAAATTTTCAAAGCCTAATGAACCTAAAACATAAAGGGAAAGGTCAATTACATTTAGAAATTCCTGATGTAACTGGTCCGGAGTGCAAAATATATGCGCATCATCTTGTGTAAAACCCCTTACACGTGTAAGCCCATGAAGTTCCCCACTTTGTTCATAACGATAAACAGTGCCAAATTCAGCAAACCGTTTTGGAAGTTCCCTGTAGCTCAGCGGTTTGGAATTGAATATTTCGCAATGGTGAGGACAATTCATTGGTTTTAATAAAAACTCCTCATCTTCTTTGGGTGTATGAATAGGTTGAAAACTGTCTTCTCCATATTTATCATAATGTCCGGAAGTGACATACAGCTCTTTTTGACCTATATGTGGCGAAATTACCATTTCGTAACCTGCCTTCTTTTGAGCTTTCTTAAGAAAATTTTCAAGGCGTTCCCTTAACGCAGCACCCTTTGGAAGCCATAATGGCAAACCTTGTCCCACTTTTTGAGAAAAGGTAAATAATTCCAATTCTTTGCCTAACTTTCTATGATCTCTTTTCTTGGCCTCTTCGAGTAATTGAAGATATTCAGTGAGTTCTTTTTGCTTAGGAAAAGAAATACCATAAACGCGTGTGAGTTGTGTATTATTCTCATCGCCCCGCCAGTAAGCTCCTGCAACATTCATTATTTTAATGGCCTTTACAATACCTGTATTTGGTATATGCCCGCCCCTGCATAAATCGGTAAAAGTATCGTGATCACAAAAGGTAATAGTACCATCCTCAAGATTTTCTATTAGCTCTACCTTGTATTCATTGTGCTGGTCCTTATAAAATTGCAGGGCATCCTTCTTGGAAACAGAACGCATTTTAAAGTTATGTTTACCACGCGCTATTTCCAGAGCTTTTTGTTCAATAGCCGGAAAATCTTTTTCAGAAACTGAATGCTCACCAAAATCGACATCGTAATAAAACCCGTTTTCAATTGCAGGACCAATTGTAAGCTTTATTCCGGGGTATAACTCTTCAAGGGCCTGGGCTATAATATGTGAGGAGGAGTGCCAAAATGCTTTTTTTCCTTCTGTATTGCTCCAGGTGTATAGAACAAGCTTGCCATCCTCATCCAATGAAGAAACGGTTTCCACAACCGCATCGTTAAATTTTGCAGAAATAACATTCCTGGCTAAACCTTCGCTGATACTTTTGGCAACATCTAAAGGGGTTATGCCTTTTTCATACTCTTTAACTGACCCGTCTGGGAGTGTTATTTTAATCATATACCGGTATGAGGATTTAAGTTTGCAAAGATAGCATCTTAGGAATATGAAGGCAAAATATCCCCAATTGATTTTTATAAGATTTAAAACCCCCTACATATTAATGATTATTTATTCCCGGTAAAAATTCCTTCCATCAGAACTTTAATACTATAAAAACCCATAACTATTGCAGCAATCGCTAAAATAAAACCTACAATGAGAACGGGTATATAAAATGAATGTTCGGTATTTTTGAACGCTTGAAACAATACAACAGGAGCTGTAAACATAAGCACCAGCGTATAGGCAAGGTATTTCACTCCTTTGATAAGTAATTCTTTGTTCGTTTTCATATTTGGCCTCTACCAGATTGATCTGGTTAAAAATAAGAATATTAAGGTATATTTATACAGATGACGGTTTAGGAATTAGCGAATTATGTTTTTGCAAGAAACCAAATCAATAGCTGGTCAGTCTAATTTGGATTATTAAGATCATAATTTATTAAAGAGTATGAATTTTCTACTGGTACCGGATAAATTTAAGGGATCTCTTACCGCAAAACAGGTTATAGCGGCAATTAGCAGGGCAGTTTCAGATATTTATCCGCAGGCAGGCATATACAGTGTTGCCGCATCCGATGGAGGTGATGGATTTCTAGACTCGGTGAGGTCCTATATGCAAGTGGAAACCGTAAAAATTGACACAACAGGACCTTTAGGAAGAAAAATTAGTACGGAATATTTAATAAACCCCCGGACAGATGAGGCGTATATTGAACTTGCCAAAGCATCAGGACTGGAATTATTAAGTGATGAGGAACGCAATCCTCTGCTAACATCAACAATGGGTACAGGGATTCAAATAAAGGATGCTATCTTAAAGGGTGCTGAAAAAATATATATTGGCCTGGGGGGTAGTGCAACTAACGATGCGGGTATGGGAATAGCGGCGGCATGTGGTTTTGCATTCCTTGATGAATTCGGGAATTCACTAAACCCGATAGGCAAAAATTTATCAAAGATTAATACCATAAAATCAACAGACTTCCTGAAAGATTATCAAAATTTAGAGATTTACGCTGTTAACGATGTAGACAATCCCTTGTTCGGGCCTAAGGGTGCAGCTTGCATTTATGCCGCCCAGAAAGGTGCGGCCAAGGAAGATATAGAATTCCTGGACAATGGGCTGAAACATTTGCATACAATTGTCAAAGAGGTTTTGGGAAAGGATTATGCCGAAATACCCGGATCCGGGGCTGCAGGCGGCACAGCTTATGGTTTAAAGACATTTTTAAATGCAGAGTTTATAGGTGGTACTGATTTCGTATTCAAATTAGCAAAAATTGATAAACTTCTAGAATCAAATTCGATAGATTTCATTATTACAGGGGAAGGTAAGATTGACGAGCAGACCTTAAGAGGAAAATTAATACATGGGGTATGCCGGCTAGGTAAAAGTTACAATATTCCGGTTCTTGTCGTTTGTGGAGTATCTGAGATAAACAAAAAAGACCTTATGGAGATGGGCGATGTTGAGGTCATAGAAATTCGTGAACCTTCAAAGCCCCTTTCTTATAGCATAGAAAATGCTTCGGATTTAATTGAATTAGCTACAACTGAGTTTTTTAAAAATCGAATTAAATGAAAGCTATTTGACTAATAGGCAGGTTTCAAGCTATGATATGATTCATGCATTCGTATCTTACTGAATGACCAGTGTATCCTTATATTCCTGAACAATTGCAAAATATCCCAGGGGAAATACGTTGGGTTGGCCAACATTGTCTGATATATCTATATTATCAATATCCGTAATGTCAAAAACATTACCCCTAACCGTAGCAACAGGGGTGGAAAAAATTCCTGCATCATTGGTGGTTTGCTCAATGAGGAGATCCATGTAATTATAAAAATTCTGATCTGCCCCCATAAGTCCAATCTCTATTTCTGTATTTGGTTCAAATAACTGATCATAGAAGTATGAAAAACTAAATTGCTGTCCTTTATAAAATTTGTCTTCTGTAACCAGAAATTCACTAAAGCTAAAGTCAATAAGATAAAAACTATCCCTTTCGGGATCATCTGTAAACGTTACTATTATTTCTGTGTCATCATCACTGAACAGTGTTCCATCTCCTTGAATCAAAGAATCTATCGGAACAGATGGCACATATTCTGTGACCGCCAGATATAATCTGCCCTCATGCCTGATCAATAGATTGAAGACCAGGTTCCTGTCTAAGATGCTGGTAGGTATTCTCTGATCTGATGAAAAGTTGGGATCAGGAGTATAAATGCCGGATCCGGGTATTTCTTCAGCCAAATTGGAAAAACCTGAATTTATAATTATTCCATCTTCATATTCATCATATTGAATTAAAACACTTTCCGCTGAAGTTGGTGTATTATTATTAAAAAAATCGCTGCTCAAAGATAACTTAACCTCCACAGGAATATAGGGTTCATCTATGTCAACCCGTATCAGGGCATCCACTACTAACCTTGGTTCCTCAGTTGGAAGTTCCACGTCTATGACCTCTTCGCAGGCAACATTCAGCACTAAAAATGCTAAGAGATAGATGTATTTTTTCATAGTACGACTTAAAATTTAAAATTATAGGTTACAGAAGGGACGATACCAAAAATAGAAGTACGTACGGCTTCATTGACCCCTGTATCCTGATTTTGTCTGAAATTAATAGATGCAGCATTCATTCTATTATAAACATTATACAGGCTGAATACCCACTCTGACTTCCAGTTTCTCCCTTCATTTTTCTTTGGTGTCAGGGTTGCTGATATATCCAATCTATTGTAGGCTGGCAATCGCTCCTCATTTCGCAATCCATAATAAGGAACTACAATTCCCTGAAACTCAAACTGCCCAATGGGGTAGTTAGTCGGCTGTCCGGTTTGATATACAAAATTACTATTGAAAGCCCATTTCTTATTTAGATTGTAACTTCCGTATACCGAAATATCATGTGTTTTATCAAAAGGAGTACTATACCATTCTCCAAGATTAATACCTGTTTCCATATTAGACCTGCCATTATCTTCAACAGGTTCTCTGCCGGGAGTTCTTTGTTCTGAGCGGGATAATGTATAAGCAAGCCATCCCTGAAATTTACCCTGATTTTTTCTAAACAGCAGTTCGAGCCCATATGCCCGGGCAGATCCGTTTAAAATTACTTGTTCAATAGCATTATTGGCTATTAAGTTTGCCCCATCTATATAATCTATTCTATTTTGAATGTCTTTATAAAAAACTTCAGTCTCAAAGGAATAATCGCCGTTTTTTATGTTTCTAAAATATCCAAGCGCATATTGATCCAGCAACTGTGGCTTAACAAATGGTCCACTGGGTGTCCATACATCCAAAGGAGTAGGGGAACTGGTATTTGAAAGTAGGTGAAGGTATTGCGCCAGCCTTGTATAACTGGCTTTAAAAGAATTATCCGGGTTTAGCCTATACGCTAAAGAAATACGCGGTTCCAAATTTGCGAATGTAGCTAGAGTTTCGCCTATTGGGTTTATGGTTCCAATGGGTTCTGCTTCCCTGTAGACGAGAAGAAAGGGGTCAAAAATAACAGGGTTATTATTTTCATAAACATTTAATTCATCCTGCCCCAGTCTCATAAAATAACTAAATCTTAAGCCGTATTGTAAACTTAGGTTTTCTGTTACATTATGTTCCACACCCAAGTAGGCCGCAAATTCATTTGCATATTTTTCAATGAGTTGTTCCTCTACAATTCCCGATTCCGGACTGTTTGGCACTATTTTTCCAGGATTGAATTTATAGTAGATATTATTTAACCCATAATTCAGTTGCAAATTTTCACTTAGATAATGCTTAAGGTCATATTTGACATTAAAATTCTTAATTCCGGAATTCCATTCAAACCCTACAAAATCGAGCTCCAGACCATAATAATAATCAGAATAGATTAGGGAGAGGTTGGAGAATAATTTGTTAGAAAAAAGGTGGTTCCAACGAAAGTTAACTACGCTATTCCCATAAGTGTTTACAAAATTATTTGAAATACTAAAAACATCACGACCAAAATAACCCGAAAGGTAAATACTGTTCCTCTCATTTATTTTATAATTTAATTTGGTATTGAGATCATAGAAATAGGCTTTATTTTGATTATCAAACAGAGGAAGAAATAAATGGGCATAAGAGGCTCTGCCACCTATTAAAAAGGCTGCTTTATCTTTTACAATTGGGCCTTCTGCCAATAACCTGCTGGCAACTGCACCTATGCCGCCCGTCATATGAAATTTATTGCTATTCCCTTCTTTCTGAAATATTTCAAGAACGGATGAGACACGTCCCCCATATCTTGCAGGAATGCCCCCTTTAAACAATTTTACATCCTTAATTGCATCCGGGTTAAAAACGGAGAAAAAGCCAAACAAGTGGGATGAGTTAAAAATGGTGGCTTCGTCCAGTAATATAAGGTTCTGATCTGCAGCCCCACCGCGCACGTTAAAACCTGAAGAGGCTTCTCCGGCGCTGGTAACGCCGGGTAAAAGGAGTAGCGATTTTATTACATCTGCTTCACCCAAAATCACAGGAATTTTTTTAATGGTTTGCACTGAAAGCGTATTCACACTCATTTGTGGTTTACGAATATTTATTTTTTCCACATCTTCAGTTACTACAACTTCGTCTAGTTGTTCAACCTCTTCAAACATTTCAAAATTTAGCCTGAGGTCTTGTGTAAGTGATATAGTTTGCACGATATCCTGATATCCTAAATAGCTTAGTCTGATTTGATAATTTCCTTCAGGCAGGGTTAAGGAGTAAAATCCATAATCATTCGTAGTTACACCTGTATTAAGATCAGGAACAAGTAAAGTAACCCCTATCAGAGTTTCATTACTTGATGCTTCTGTAATTGTTCCGCTCAGGGTAAATCTTTGTTGTGAAAAGAGTGCAATGGATGATAGTAAAAAAAATGCAATTACGAAGTGTCGTAATAGTTGGTTCATTTAGGCAATTTTCACCAAAAATATGGATTAAGAACAAAATCAAATCATTATTAACAGTATTTTAAAACAAAGAAACCCCAGCTAAATTTGCCGGGGTCAATTGTCATATTAATGAATTAATTATATCAAATTTGTTCCAATAAGGAATTCAAGGTTTTACTGGGCCTCATAGAACTGCTCATAAGTACCGGATCTGGTTTATAATATCCTCCTATATCCTGTGTATTTCCTTGTGCATTAATCAATTCTTCCTCAATTTTTTGGCAATTTTCCTCGAGTGAATTATAGAGTGCAGTAAAAGTAGTTTTAAGTTCTTTATCTTCTTCCTGATCAGCAAGTGCCTTAGCCCAATACAGACCTAAGAAAAAATGACTTCCTCTGGTATCCAATTCACCTACTTTTCTTGAAGGCGATTTATCCTTATCTAAAAATTCTTCAGTAGCCTTATCAAGTGTTTTGGCCAGGACCAATGCTTTGTGGTTTTTGTTCTTATTTCCATAAAAGTCCAGAGAAACGCTTAGTGCTAAAAATTCGCCTAATGAATCCCACCTCAGGTGACCTTCTTCAAGGAATTGTTCTACATGTTTAGGTGCAGAACCTCCCGCTCCTGTTTCAAATAATCCACCCCCATTCATTAGTGGCACAATAGAAAGCATTTTTGCACTGGTACCAACTTCCAAAATAGGGAACAGGTCTGTTAAATAATCTCTAAGCACATTACCCGATACAGAGATGGTATCTTTTCCTTCTACAATCCGATTTAGTGTGAAGTTTGTGGCTTCTAAAGGCGACAATATTCTGATATCCAAGCCTGAAGTATCATTTTCGGGAAGATATTTGTTTACTTTTTTTATCAGTTCTGCATCATGAGCACGCTCCTTATCCAACCAAAATACAGCAGGGGTATTTGAAGTTCTTGCCCTGGTTACAGCCAGTTTTACCC
>NZ_CAMYIP010000164.1:0-26276 GCF_947258525.1 uncultured Eudoraea sp. | reverse complement strand
TCTACCTTATGATTTAAAAGTTCCTCCCCGGTGTGATTATCAATAACACTTACAATTCCATCCTTTGCAATTTCGAAGGTTTTGTCATGTGATCCGTATTCTTCCGCCTTCTGAGCCATTAGGCCAACATTAGGTACGGTTCCCATTGTGCGGGGATCAAATGCTCCATTCTTTTTGCAAAAATCTATAGTTGCCTGATAAATACTGGCGTAGCTGCTGTCTGGGATAATGGCTTTCGTGTCCTGTAGTTTTCCTTCCTTATTCCACATTTGACCCGAAGTACGGATCATAGCGGGCATAGATGCATCAATAATGATGTCGCTTGGTACATGAAGGTTAGTAATTCCTTTATCAGAATTTACCATAGCAAGATCAGGACCATCATGCAGCGCATGCATAATATCCTCCTCAATTTCTGTTTTTTTATTCTCGGGAAGGGTTTCTAATTTTTCGAATAACATTTCGAGACCATCATTAGAACTAATGCCAACTTCCTCAAATAGTGCAGAATACTTGTTAAATACATCTGCAAAATAAACCTCCATCACATGACCAAAGATAATAGGGTCGGAGACTTTCATCATAGTTGCCTTGAGATGTACTGAGAATAAAACTCCTTTTTTCTTAGCATCCGCCAGTTGCTCTTTTAAAAAATCAAGAAGTGCGGATTTGCTAAGGACGGTTGCATCAATTATCTCACCTTGCAACAAGGATATCTTTTCTTTTAAAGTACTTACAGAACCATCAGTTGCCTTCAAAATTATACTAACGTCCCCCGCCTTTTCAATAGTCAGTGATTTTTCATTGGACTTAAAGTCACCATGCCCCATTGTGGCAACATGCGTTTTTGAATTTGATTGCCATTCACCCATGGAATGCGGATTTTTCCTGGCATAATTCTTTATAGGTACCGGAGCTCTTCTATCGGAATTACCTTCTCGTAACACCGGATTTACAGCACTGCCTTTGATACGATCGTATCTGGACTTAATCTCAAAATCTTTTTCATTTTTAGGTTCATCCGGGTAATCAGGTAGATTATAACCTTTACTCTGCAATTCCTCAATTACCTCTTTTAATTGAGGTATGGAGGCACTAATATTTGGAAGCTTTATAATGTTTGCTTCCGGGGTTTTTGCCAAATTGCCCAGCTCAGTCAGGTCATCCGGGATTTGCTGATTTTCTTCTAGAAAATCCGGGAATACTGCCAATACCCTGCCTGCTAATGAGATGTCTTTTAATTCAATAACTACCCCCGATGTTCTAGTAAATGCTTTTACAATTGGTAAAAATGATTGGGTGGCCAATGCAGGCGCTTCATCAGTTTTGGTGTATATAATTTTTGGCATAAATTAGAATAGATTGTTTAAAGCGCAGCAAATATACAATATTAAGGTTGCAAAAAACGTCAGATTATTAAACTTTAGTTGAGATTTCTGAGTGCCGAATTGCTTAAGAAAAATTAATAGAATTATTTACTTAGGGAGGGTATAAAAACAAAAGCCATATCGTTGTACAAGTACAGTGATATGGCTTTCTAGAAATAGCTAGCAAACTTTTGTTCTGTACCGAAGTGCAGCACCGCAACCGATAGTTGCA
The DNA here is from genome assembly GCF_947258525.1 of uncultured Eudoraea sp. Classification (GTDB taxonomy): domain Bacteria; phylum Bacteroidota; class Bacteroidia; order Flavobacteriales; family Flavobacteriaceae; genus Eudoraea. The sequence continues at coordinate 24,677 of NZ_CAMYIP010000164.1, read as the reverse complement.
TTTGACTAACTATAACAACGTTTGAAACTTTCTTTGTTCTCAATTTTTCAACCAAGCAACACATGAAGGTATCTTCTTATCGTTTTGATTCAATTATCTTAAACATAAAACCTAAGCTCTATATTTAACGTAAACGAACTCACATAACACAGGATGACTACAGCCCTCCTTAATTATGCTCACCTTTAATTAGGATCTGGTAATAAATTACCCTAAACTAATTTTAAGATTAAACAACAATATAAAGAACGTCAACTTTATAATGGCTTTACTGATTTACCCTAGACAGGCATATCTCTCAAACCATGGTATAAATATAGGGCATTTTTTAGAAGAATTCAAAATTTATAAGGATTTAAAAATCAACAGGTTATAAACGTATTTTATAAACAATTGTTAATAAGTCCTCATATCAAGAATTTTGCCATAATGGCTATTCATTATGCCAGTTAAATAGAAATCGGCCTCACTTGGAGGCCGATTGCTGAATGCTATATACAGTCTAAGTCTATGGTGCAGATGCGCCACCTTCAGGCTTAGACCTCTTTAATTGTCTTTGAATCTTTTTGATAGCGGATTCAATAGACTTTTCTGGTTCAATAATATTGTATTCTCCCCAGAAATCTGGATCTGAAAACCCAACGGCTGCATCACTGAGTATAATAGATGATTTTAGTCTATCCTTAACTTTTGGAACTTCACCGGCAATATTCTTTTCCCAGTCCGTTACAGCCATTTCACAGCTCATGCTGTAAACAGAATTAAATAGCTTTTTATCCCAGTTGATTTTAAATTCTAATAGCGCATTGCTATAGCCATAATACCATTTTCCATCTTTTTCCCTATAATCTACCCTATAGGCAATGTCTGTTGGATATACCTTAGCATTCCTGGGTTTCTTCCTGACAAACAATTTACTTGCTAATTCCTTATTTGTAATATTTAAAGAATAAATAGCGCTGGTAAGTATCTTTTTTTCAGCATCAATAAATAACTGGCCTTTATAAAGAGGGTCATAAATATCCGGACGCTGATTAAAACCTACTACATAAATCAATTTATCATTAATCCTTGTAGATCTTTCAAAAGTAAAATTGTAGTCTTCCATAGTTACCTCATTAAAGATATATTCCGGGTATTTCATAATATCTACATAAAGAGCATTAAACGGACCTCCTTGTAGTTTTAGAGCCACAGTATCTAGTTTGCTGTAATCTGTACTTTTTCTGGCCTTGTAAAGCTGTACTGCATCTTTTTGCCCGGTAGTATATGGAGATTTATATATGTTTACAACAGCTTCAGAAAGCGATACATTTCTCTTTCTTTTTTTAATGGTTTCTCTGTAAAATGCTGTCATAAGTGTGGGATCGTCAAAGTAATTCTCACCTTTTTTTCTAAGTGTTTCCCTTACCAGGGCCCGTGCACTTTTGGGAATGACGACATTTACCTCATCCAATTCTGTTATTGAGACCATCAATGCAATCTTATTATTGTTTTCCTTCATTTGCGCTAACGGAACTGAAGAAGATTTATAACCCAAAAAGGCGACTATGACATTTCCCTGTTCGATACTGGTGGGAATTTTTAATAAAAATTTCCCTTCTGTATTTGTTATGGTACTAATATTAGTTCCTTCCAGGGTTAAGGTTGCAAAGACAAGTGGCTTGTTACTATTTGCATCAACGACCTCTCCTTTAAATTGATTGAAAGATGTCACTTCCTGAGCCTCTTCCTGGAAAAATGTAGCGGCCTGGATATTTGTCGGCATTCCTATTAGCAAAACAATTCCGACGATAATTGCTAAAAGAATATTGTTGGATATAACGTTATGTTTCATGATGTACAATTTTTATTAGGATTGTTTGCAAAAATACAACCCAATTCTCTATAATTTAATGATTTTGATCATCTTAAATTGTTAATTTATCATAAATTTTATTAAAGAATGCTAACTGCTTAATTCCTTTTAAACAAACAAGGCGGATACAGAAATATGTCTATTTTATCTTTTTTGTGTAGACTTTGCCAATGCTTTTATCTATGCAGCTCAACCAGGGTTATGTAACAACAGCGAATCCTATGAAACCAGTAATTTTATAGAATAAAAATTCGCTTTATTGAACCGTCCTATTTCAATTCTTTACCTACCAGAAGATTGGGCCGGTTCCGAGGTACTTATTGGCTATGGGCAGATAATAATCCTTAATCTCATTGAGATCATAAATCTTATTGCATTTGGTATAGAGATCATATTTATTGAAATCCCGTATCCAATTTAAATATTCTTTGTCTTTGGCACAGAGTAAAGAGGTATAACTTCCTCCGCTATGCCATGGGTAAAAGGAATGATACCTGATCATTACCATACCGGCTTCCGGAATTAAGTTGTCTTTATGGTGTTTTAATACCTGATATAGATATTCATCATGGCCCCAGGCCAAAGTGAGATTATCCAGACCACAATGCTCTTCATATATGCCTAATTCTGAATTATACCTGGAATCACTCATATCCGGATTAAGCTTATTGAATTCGGGGTAAACACAAGATTCCGGTAGTGCACAGCCAACTACAAAAACATCTCCAACCATTCCCCATTGTTCGTTCTGGCTTGTTCCATCTTCATCGCTTCCCCATAGAAACATAACTTTGCCTAAATCGTGAATGAGTCCAACCAATTGCATCCAGTCCGGCCGGTTGTCCGATCTAATAGCTTCTGCACTTTGAATAAGGTGTTGCACATTTGGGAGATCCAAATCAGGATCGCTAACGTCAATAAGATCATTTAAATGGTCCATTGCCTCCCAGAGATCCATGGGCTTGTTAAACTTTAAATACTTTCTATGCATCCGTTGAACATATTCAAAGGTTTGTCTTTCCCGCATTTTGCGATAATGTTCTCGCACAGCAGCATTTACATCGATATCATTATAATTTCTAAATACTTTTTCCATACTAGACATTTCCTAGTAAAAGGTACAAAATAATGGTGAATACTACCAAAAACAGGCTAAAATGCCTCGCAAATTTCCATGGTTTAAGGTTTAATACTCCGGCATCCTTAATTACAAAAGTCTTCTTATCTGGATAAAATCTTGATATTAATAGCATAATACCAATATTTAGCACAAATTCTATTCCCCAAATATGAACAAAGTGCAGATCTACTTCCAGGACAAAATAGCTTAGAATATAGAATGCCAAGCCAAAAAATAAACCTGCCTTCGCACCTGTAGCGGAAACATTTGGCAATAAAAAACCTGCAATAATTACACTTGCAATTGGGATAAAAAATATACCGTTAAGTTGTTGTAGAAGTTGATAAAGACCTTCTGGAGCATTCGCTACAAAAGGTGCTATGCCAATTGCGAAGAGCGCCAATATGGCTGAGGTCCATTTACCAATATTTACGAGTTTTCTCTCTACTGCATTTTTCTGGATATATCTTTTAAAAATACCTAGGCTAAAAACTGTCGCCGCACTATTCAGGGCACTGTTGAATGTAGTAAGTATAGCTCCCATCATGACAGCGACAAAGAAACCTGTTAACCAGTCGGGCAGTACCATTTTCACAAGATTCGGATATACACTATCCGGATTGTCATAAAATTGTTCCCCAAAATAATAAAATCCTATAAGGCCCGGAAGTACAATTACTAAAGGAACCAGTATTTTTAATAGTCCGGTAAATAATAAACCTTTTTGGGCTTCTTTAAGGCTAACAGCCCCGAGTACTCTCTGGATAATTGACTGGTGCATGGTCCAGAAATAGATCTGGTTTAACATCAATCCTGTAAAGATTACTTCAAAAGGTAAAATAGCAGATCTTGATCCAGGTCCTATTCCCGATTCTCCGCTAATGACATTAAATTTTCCGGGATTTTTTTTGAAGACCAGGCTTATACCTTCTGCCAGATTTCCATCACCTATACTCCAAAGGGCTAAAACAGGAACAAGCAAACCGGCCACAAGCAGACCAAAACCGTTTATGGTGTCAGTATAAGCTACCATCTTAAGCCCTCCAAATATGGCATATACTGCCCCAATTCCTCCAACAATTAGTATGGTAATCCAGATACCTTCTTTTTGGCTTACATTCAGTAGCTCGGAGATTTCAAATATAGCCTCAATATTTAGTGCCCCCGTATATAGCACAATGGGCAACAGCGTGGCTACAAATGATATAATAAGCAAAAGTGCAACAAGAGTTCTTGTAAGGCCATCAAAGCGTTTTTCCAAAAACTCCGGAATGGTTGTCAAACCCATTTTTAAGTAGCGTGGTGCAAAATATAAGGCTGCAATTACCAGTGCAAGTGCAGAAGTCACCTCCCATGCAACTATAATAGCTCCATTTTTATAGGCAGAGCCATTCATTCCTACAAGGTGCTCAGTAGAAATATTTGTCAAAAGCAAAGATCCGGCAATGACCACTCCTGTAAGTGATCTGCCTCCCAGAAAATAACCGTCTTTAGTATTTAATTTATCGCGCCGAAGTTTCCAGGTGGCGTAAAAGGCAACAAACCCGGTGAAGAGTATAAAAGTGATAAATGTCATTGCTTTAAAAGTAAACAATAGCATTTAAATGCATATGCCCTATCCTAATAAAAAAATAGTATTAGGGCATATCAATTATATTTTTAATGGATAAATATTTTTAGAGAATTGAAATTAATATTAAAAAGACATTTTTCGTTATTCCCTGCTAATTAGTCTGCACCTCGGACACCAGTAAATACATTTACTTTTGAATCTATTGGATTGCCGGCTGCTCGCCTTAATACGACTATCTGACCACAATGCCATACCGCATCTTCAATGGGCCCGTTTATTTGATTCCAGAATGGATTTTTATATGTGCCTGTTTTGGTCTTAAAGATTACCGGATGTTCATTGAGATCTTTAGCATCAATAAAAATTTCACTTGCTTTTTTAAAATTTAATAAAGTACGTTTTCTTTTTTCCTCGTAAGAAAGCACTTCTTCTCCGCCTTCTGTTCTATCATTTATTTCCTTTATAGCAGAGTTGTAAACTACACGAGATAAGCTATAAAGGTGATCTAAGGTCTCATCAATAGTCCTGTTACTTTCCGAAGGCTTATACGCCAGATCTTCTGGTCTTAACCCTTCAGTTGCCCAATAATACCTGAATCCCAGGCCATCTATCATTCGTGCAACCACAGTTCCTGTGGTATAACTATCCGGATAGTCAGGAATCTGATAATAGGGCAGATCGTGCGGGTACTTTTCTTGTGCATTCATGACTGTAATTAAAAATAAGGCCATAAGGGTAGTTTTTATTTTCATATTGTTTCTGATTAATATTTATGAAAAGCTAAAAAAGGATAATATTATCCATTTGGATGTTATTTAACCCGGAAATTATTATTTGTCGATTTTTACCTCTTCTGATAAATTGCTTTCTGAAATATCAAAAATAAAGGTACCGAAATAAAAAGATATTACAGATATCGGTACAATCCCGATCTTATTTAGGAAATCCCATTTTAGTTCGATTTTAAATAATCAGACAATCTTAGAGACAGTGCTACCAGCGTAAGTGTCGGATTTGGAGCACCGGCCGTAGAAAAGCAACCGGAACCGGCAATAAAGAGGTTAGAAATGCCATGAACTTTACAATTTTCATCTACCACTCCCTTATTGGGATCTGCACTCATTCTCGTGGTGCCCATATGATGCCAACCTCCACCTAGCTCATCAGGCATTGAATTATCGTTGTCATCCCAGAGGAATTCTTCCAATTTCACTCTGCCTATGCCAGCCTTGCCCATTTGTATACCAAGAATATGATAAAATTTTCTTATGCTGTACTTATCAAGTTCCGTTAACTCCCAATGCAATTGTGGTCTTGGTACACCCAGTGCATCTTTTTCATCCGAAAGTGATACCCTTGAATTGAGGTTTGGGGCCTGTTCCATGCGAGTGAATAATTCAAAAGCCCTATTTCCCTTCTTGTCCTTCCAGGCATCGTTTTGCTCCCTGGATTCTCTGAAATTTGCAACTAATTTATCAAAGGATTTCCTTGGATCTTCATTGCTCCAGACATCAATAAGAGGCGTCTGTTGTTTTGCTATTAATAGCGGAGTTAGAGAAGCAGAACCGTTTAGAATGCGGGTTTCCTCTTGAATATCTTGGGTAAGAGCCAATTCTGCCCTTGGTTTACGAGTGCTATAATCAAAAATGTATAAGTCCGTTGACAATGGTTTCTTGAGCCATAATTCAGCCGATTTAATTTCCAGATGTTCCATAAAATAACGACCTACAAGGTCGTTGTCATTGCCAATGCCTTTTTTTGCTACACTTCTTGATGCCAGTAAGATCCTTGCATTTTGTATGGCACCGCAGGCCAGGACAAATTTTTTGGCCCTTACTCTGTGGGTTTTTCCATGGTGATTTTTTACTATCAGCTCCTTTATGCTACTAACCGCATTATTAGTTACAATCTTTGTAAGATTGGCATAAGTGTACAGATGAATATTTGGTGATTTTACTATGGTTTCTTTATATGATTTACCAAATCTCGTGGGGGGACTAAATTGCCACATCTTTGACCAGATAATGTTCTTGTCTAAGGGGAAAGGAGTGAGGTCGGGGTACTCTTTCTGCCAATAGTGCAAGTCGTAGTGATATGCATCCAGTTCAAATAAATTTTGTGCCTTTGAATAAAAGGGTACGAGATCATCCAATGTAATTGGCCAGCCACTATCCGGCACCCAATTTCTTTTTTTAAAGTCTATAGGGTCCAATGGGGCGCACATACCTCCCCAATGACCGGTCGTCCCTCCAAATAAGTGTAACCTGCATGACCTTAAGGGATAATATCTTTGACCTGTGGAGTTACCGGTATATAGGTCCTGAATTTTGTCGTCATACTCAAAACCTCCACCTTCTAAAAGGATTACTTTTTTACCATTTCCATTCCAGTCCAGAGCCATACTGATGCCCGCCGCACCGGCACCAACAATACAGAGATCTCCTTCAATTATTGTGTTGTTGTCAAGTTCTCTGGCGTCTATATGCATAAATTCTAATTTGCCTCAGAAATACATAAAAAAGCACATTGCCTGGCTTCTGTTATCGAAAGTAGCCACCCATCAAGAAGAATCGTATTTCCAGTATTAAAGTCTTCCGCCACTTTGGATTTTAAGCTGTTTTTTAGGTCGTTGACCATCATTCCTGCATCTTTAGCCAAAAGTTCTTTCAAATATCTTTTATCATTCTCATTGGTCAATTTCATATAAGTATTTCCAATTTGAATTAAAGTCTCGCGATCGCAGATTTCTGAAAGATCTGTGGGATAGCTAAGGGCTTTGGTTGTGGCGGATTTAAACTTAAAATACCAAAGTGAAATTAAGCTCAGAAATAAAGCGAAAATCGATATTAGCAGAAATTTTCTTCTTTTCATTTTGGCTTATGTCTACAGAAATTATGTTTAATAATTAATTGGAAACACCAATATTATTAGCTTAAAAAACCCCTCTTATAGATTTTTTTTAAGTACAAGTTAAAGGTAATAAAAAGGATGAGTTAACTGCTATTTTAAATCGACTTCCAACCTTATAGATCAGGTATTTAATACGTTCAACACCCTTTCCGGGGTAAAAGGCAAATGCCTGAGGGGTTTACCGGTTAATTTGAGAAATGCGTTGGCAATAGCGCAAGCTACTAAAGGCGTTCCGGATTCACCAACGCCACGGGGTGGTTCTTTAGATTCAATTATTGCGGTTTCTATACTATCAGGGATGTCTTCTATTCGTAATATTTGGTAATCACTGAAGTTAGATTGTTGTACCTTTCCATTTACAATGGTCAATTGTTCTTTGAGCACACTGCTAATACCCATTATTATACCACCTTCCATTTGGGCTTTAACATTGTCTGGTTGTATTACGATACCCGCATCATTGGCACTCCAAAAATGATGTACAGTAATTTTACCTGTTGTTCTATCAACAGAAATTTCACAAACACCTGTACTAAGTGTTCCACTACGCTCCAAAAAAGCGATACCTTTTGCACGGTTAGCATCAATTGCAGAACCCCAATCAGATATTGCTATTGCTTTCTCTAGTGTTGCCAATGCCCTTGGTGACTTAGCCAGCAACTTTCTTCTTAAATCGGCCGGATCTTTCTTGAAATAGGCAGCTATTTCATCGATCATGCATTCTATCGCAAATTTATTTGGTCCATGGCCCACAGAGCGCCAGTGTTTTAGCCTAATACCTTCAGAAACTTCCCGCCATTCGGCATATATATTGGGAATGTCGTAATAGTCTATTCGAATACCACTGGCAACCAAATTACCCCCGTCCCCAACTACACAATGTGAAAAACCTGTAATATTCCCCTGAGCATCCGCGGCAGCTCTTAATCGTTGTAAAGTCAACGGTCTGTATGCACCGTAGCTGACATCATCTTCACGGGTCCAAATTAATTTGACAGGTCTGGGAGCAACCTCCCGGGCCAAACCTGTTCCTTCCAGCACAAAATCGGTCATACTTCTTCTTCCGAATCCTCCTCCCAAATACTGCAGATTTATTTTTACATTTTCTGCCGGAATCCCGAGGTACTTTGGAATACCAAGTTTAGAATCGAAACCCTGCTGACTGCCAACCCAAACCTCTGCTGATTTCCCATCTGCACCAACCTGTACTACAGAATTTAGGGGTTCCATTTGCGCGTGATATACATAGTCATTTTTAAAATCGGCCGTAAAATTTTGATCAGCTGATTTAATGGCGCTTTTAATATCCCCTTCATCTATAATCACTTTCCCGGTTGCTTTATCTGAGGCTATTTTTTCATATTTCTTATAGCATTCCTGAGAATTGAAGCCGCTTGAAAGAGCTTCACTCCAACTTATATTTAGCAATTTTTTGGCAGCCAGAGCCTGATCTATAGTTTCTGCAATAATTCCTATCGCATAATCAAAACGGACAAGTTTTACTACTCCATCAAGTGATAGAATTTCTGATTCATTATTTAGTGTCGGGCTTGCACCATGTACTTTCCCACGCTCCAGCACGCCATAGAGCATTTGAGGTAATTGAATGTCTATTGCAAATTGCGCAGTTCCCATTACTTTTTCGGGAATATCTACTCTGGGCTGATCTATTCCTATAAACCGATAGTTTTTAGGATCCTTAAAATCTGATTCCGAGAATTCTGGTAAGTTATCGGGCATAACCAGGTAAGGAATGAGGTCTCCATAACTAATTCTCTTGCCAGCCTGATTGTCAATTACTTCACCATTTGCCGTGCTAAGCTCTGCTAAAGGAACTTTCCAATGTTCGGCGGCACTATGCATTAAAATATAACGGGCCTGAGCTCCGGCTTGTCTCATAATAGAATAATAACCATAGGTTATCCTACTTCCTGCCGATAGCATCACCTTCTGATTTGGACTCCATTTATCCGATCCGTAAATATCAGACTCCTGGGGTGAGAATTCTACTGAGACCATAGACCAATCTGCATCCATTTCTTCTGCAAAAATTGCTGGTAATGAGGTCATAGATCCCTGGCCCATTTCTGCTGCTGGGTTGAAAATAATAATCCTGCCATCATCGGTTAATTGTACCCATGCAGTGAGCGGGTGCTTTTGAATGATTCCCTGTACTTCTTTTTTGTTTTTACAAGAAATCATCTGAGGCAGAATCCCCGAAACACCAATAAATAGGGCAACCCCACCTGAGGTTTTAAGAAATTCTCTTCTGCTTACTGCCTTATTCATTGGTTCCACTAAGGTTTTTGTGAGGTTTTTTCTGCTGCTATTTCTATGGCTTTTACAATGCGCAAATAAGTGCCACACCGGCATAGATTACCATTCATATATATTTTTATCTCTTCCCTTGTTGGACTGGGGTTTTCGGCTAGCAAGGCCGCGGCTTGCATAATCTGTCCGGATTGGCAATATCCGCATTGTGGGGCTTGAGCTTCTATCCAGGCTTTCTGAATCTCATGATCACCATTTGGGGACAAACCTTCTATTGTAGTAATTTTTTGATCCTTTTTCAGGCTACTTATTGGCAAAGTGCATGATCTCATAGGTTTGCCATCAACATGCACAGTACACGATCCGCATAAAGCTATACCACACCCATATTTTGTTCCTGTGAGTCCAAGATGCTCACGCAATACCCAGAGTAAGGTAGTCTCCTCCTTTATTTCAACGTTGTACGTTTGGTTGTTAATATTTAAAGAATAGTCGGCCATAACCTTTCAAACAAAGAATAGGTTTAAATTAGTAAAAAGAAGTTATATATGATGTGAGGAATACAATTATTTTTCTGATCTGTATCTGTCTACAAATCTACGCAGTATTTCTTTGGGGACCGGGTTATGTGATTCTCGTATCGCGGTGCTTAGTTCTTCCGCTTCTTCGGGCCTGAAATATCCTGCATATTTATAAATTCTGATTCGTAATATAAATTCATCAGCATCCGCTTCCGGATGAAATTGAGTAGCGTAAATATTTTTTTTGATACGAAACATCTGGACCGGACAAGGATCTGAAGAAACCAGGAGAACCGCCCCTGGGGGAACAGTGTCACAAGCCTCTTTATGCCCTACTAAGGCGGTAAACTTCTTTGGAAGGCCCTTTAAAAGTGGATCTTTGGCTCCATCCTCCGTTACCCAAACTTCAACACTTCTTAAAGTTTCGGCATATTTATCAGAAATAGATGCTCCGCAATATCTTCCCAAAAGGCCATTTCCTGAACATGCTCCAAGAAAAGGAAAATCCCGAGGAATTAACTTATCAAAAAGTGAATTAAAAAATTCTTCAACTTTTTTTTGTGCGCTACTTTTTTTTTCTTCCGGGATGCTTATATCAAAAGGGCTTCCTCCGGCAATTATGGCAGCATAATTGTCAAAATCTATTTCCTTAATGTTCTCTTGTTCAACCCGTATGCGATGGACCTCTTCACGAGTCAATCCACCATAGCGCAAAATTGCGTTTAGCTCACTTTCACAAGCTTCATTTTCCGGGCGCATTTGGATAATTAGAAATTTTTTCAAGAATCCGGTTTTATGTTTCTCAATAGGACTATTTAGGCTGTTTTTTCTTTTTTCACAATGATTTAAGTCATATTATCAAACTATTATCGCACACCATATACATTCATATCCATCGTATATACTGAGTTCATTGCAGTTATAAACAGGACATTCTGATCGGGCCCTCCAAATGTAACATTGGCTGTCCATTTTTGAGGTACAGGAATTTGAAGTATTTCTTCACCTTTTTTATTAAATACGGTTACTCCATTACCGGTCAAATAAACATTGCCCTGATTATCTATTGTCATCCCGTCTGAGCCCATCTCTGTGAATAACTTCTTATTGCGAAGATCACCATTTTCAGAAATTGAAAAGCTATACGTTTTTTTATCGCCTATATCTGCGATATAAATCATTTTCCCATCCGGAGTGCCTATGATTCCATTAGGCTGTACCAAATCGTCTGCGACAATACGCAACTCATTTCTGTCAGGGGTTAAATAGTAAACACGTTCTTCTTCAATTTCTTTCTCTTTGCGCTGCCAATAAGGTCTTTGATAATAGGGATCTGTGAAATAGATCCCTCCCTTTAAGTCTACCCAAAGGTCATTTGGCCCGTTGAGTTTTTTCTCTTGATATTCGTCGACCAGGACTATGTGATTTTTTGAATTATCTATTTTCCAAAGTTCAAAATTTTCATCGGCGCATGCCAAAAGACTGCCATCGTGATCAAAGTAGAGTCCATTGGCCCTGCCCGCTTCCTCCATGTAAACAGAAACTGAATTATCTGATGCACTCCATTTAATAATTCTGTTATTTGGTTGATCGGTGAAGTATACATCACCATTTTTATCCATTGCCGGTCCCTCAGTAAATTTGTAATCTGCAGCCACGAGGGTGAGCTCAGCATCATCGGCCACCAGTGCAGATTTTTGGGCATAGCATCCTATTGATAATAATAAGATTAGTATTGTACTTAATTGTTTCATAGTGTTACGTTTAATAGGACATTGCAATTTAATTTCCCTTCCATCCGGGTCCTCGAACTACCCTGCCTGGGAAAGCACCGGTATGTTCTCCGTCCTTAAGTACCTGGATACCATTTACAAAGACATGCTTCATGCCAGTGGCATATTGATGCGGTTTAGCAAAAGTAGCATTGTCTTTTATTTTATCAGGATCAAAAACTACCACGTCTGCATAAAAACCTGTTTTAAGCAAGCCTCTGTTCTTTAGTTTTAGATTTGTTGCAGGAAGCGAGGTGAGTTTATAAATCGCTTCCTCCAGGGGAATAACTTTTTCATCCCGCACATAATGACCTAATAAGCGCGCAAAGGATCCATAAGCCCTTGGATGTGTACTTTGTTCCAGAAATACACCTTCATTGGTATAAGAGCCGGCATCCGAACAGATGGCCATATATGGAAGAGCCAATTTCTTTTTAATATTTTCTTCAGACATTGAGAAGTAGACCACCTGAATTCTGCTATTATCTTCCTGTATTAAGTCAACCACTGCCTCAGAAGCGGATATATTCCTCTCCTCAGCTATTTCGGCAAGTGTTTTACCTATGAGTTGTCTCATTTGTTCATTTCTGAAGCCCACTAAGAGAATCTTTTCAGGAGGTACATGGAAATCTATTTCCTTTATCATCTGTTTCCTTTTCGTCGGTTGCGCAATCAGTTCCATAGTTTTCTTATGTCCGCCTTCTTTCGCCCATGCCGGTAATACTACGTTGAGCCCTGTTGAACTTGCATTGTACATGTACATATCAGTTGTTATTGGCAGTCCCTCCTTACGTGCGTTATCTACCAATATTATTGCACTGTCCAGTAAATGCCAGTTGGCGTTGCCGGAGGCTTTAAAGTGATATATTTCCGATCGTATGTCCGCCTCCTTTGAAATTGTGATGAGTTCCTGAACAGCATCTAAGAGATATTCTTCTTCATCTCTGATATGAGATACATACATTCCACCATAAGCAGCGGCAATTTTGGCCAATTCAATAATTTCTTCCGTTTTTGCATGCCCACTAGGCACATAGATTAGAGATGTAGAAAGGCCTACAGCTCCTTCCTCCATAGCTTGTTTTGTAAGCTCTTTCATTTTTTCCAATTCAGCCGCATCAGGAGGTCTGGACTCATAATTCATGACATATTCCCTTAAAGTTCCATTACCAACAAACGAAGCGATATTGGTAGATATGCCTTTTTCTTCAAGAAACTCCAGATATTCTCCAAGGGTAGTCCAATTAATGTCATATGTTATATTTTGTTGTGATTCCTTCATTTCCATTTTCATTACCTCATTTAATGGACCCATGGAACGTCCTTCGCCCATGACTTCAAGGGTTACACCTTGCCTGATATCCCCTTGCGATCTTCCATCTTCAATTAGGGAAACATTGGCCCAACTTAACATATTTATAAACCCCGGGGTGACAGAAAGCCCGCTTGCATCTATTTCCACAGAGCCAACAGCACTCTTTAAATCGCCCATAGCAGCTATGGTGTCTGCATTAATTGCAATATCTCCTTTAAATGATTTTTCACCAGACCCATCTATAATAATACCATCTCTAATGACAAGATCATAGGACTTCTGGTTCTCACATCCTAAAAAAAGGCCAATTGCTAAGAATACAATTACAAAATGTTTTGACTTCATAATATATTTTTTCAAGTTTTTCTTTTCAATATCACTGATGGATTCAACTAAATAATTTAAATATTCCCAATATGCCAACACCAACTATGCTTAAAATACTTACCCATAAGATAAGATCATAAATAAAACCAGGTTTAAACAGAGGCTGTCTTCTTAAATATCTAAAATGGATCACCGCATAAACAACGAGAAATAGCAGGAAAGAGCCAACTATACCGCCCGTTAGAACCATTAAAACGGGTAATTTAATAAATACAAATAATAAGGCCCATAATAATGGAACTACCCAGGCCAGGACGGCTATTGTCTTCTTTCTTTGTTTAAAGTTAGAAAAACTGATCCATCCCAATTGACCAAATATGTCTGTAATCTGTCTGGTCCATGCCGCTAAAGCAGCGAACAGGGTGGAGAACAAAGTAATAAATGCTCCAATAAGAAATACTGATTTTGCATGAGGGCCCAAAGATTCCGTATACATTGCAGAGAGCGTTTCAACCATTGCGTATCCTTCGGGTACAAATCCCTGGGCATGAAGAACAGCTGCGCCCAGTAAATAGAAAGCGGCGGTTACGGATGTATAGATTAACATGGCAATAATTGCATCCAGTTTCATAACTTTTAACCAACCCTCGGCTCTTAGTTTCCATGCTTCAGAACTATCATTCTCACCTGTAAATGCTGCATAGCCCTTTTCAAGGCACCAGTAGTTATAATGTATTATTTCATCTCCACCAACACCTGTTATTCCAAAAGCACCAATAGCGACTGCTACAGCTTCTTTGGGTAAATTAAACTGAAGGCCACTCCAGATACTATCAAGAGATATGTGATAGGGTGTAAACTTCAGAAAATAAAGCGAGGCAAATGTGAAAATTGTAAAGAATCCGATCATACTCAGGGAAAATTTTTCAATAAAAGAGTAATACCCCCTGAAGATCATCAATGCCACGATTATTGCAATTCCAAAACAAAATACGGGAACACCAATACCGGGGATGGCTATGTTTAAAATTATGGCCACGCCCCCTACAATGCCTCCCACTTGCAAAAGTTTTATGATCATTACACCCAATACTGTCCAGACTGTCCATTTGGCTTTTCCAAAAACAGGCCCCGGAAGCTTATTGAAGGCCTGCATTGCTGTTTCGCCTGTCAGGATGGTATGTTTTCCGAATTCCAATTGAACCGCTACTTTTACTATACAGCTCACTATGATCACCCAAAATGTTATAAATCCCGCTTCGGCACCTAGGGTAGTTGTCGCTATTAATTCCCCGGATCCGACAATTGACGCAGAAAGTATAAAGCTGGGCCCCAAAAATTTCAAACGGTCCTTAAAAGTTGAAGGCGGGTTTTTAATTTTATCAGGGGAAAGTGAGTATGGATCTCGTAATTCAGACATTGTTATTTGATGTGCCCAATAAAGTAAGTTCTATGAAAGGTTCTTTAAAAAAGCCATGTTATGTTTCATGCTATCAAGCGGATTGTTGGCATATTCTTCCTGTTCTATGAAGATGTGCTTTACACCTGATTCCTTTCTATGATCCATAATTGTGGGAATATCGAGGCCACCCTTGCCAAATTCAGTACTTTCTTTCTTATCCATATCCATATCCTTGAGGTGCCATAAAGGAAATCTTCCCGGATACTTTTTAAAATAGTCCAAAGGGTCCTTCCCTGCTGCTATAACCCATCCCAGATCTAACTCCATATGGACAAGATCTGCCTCGGTATTGTTTAGGAGAACATCATAAAGAACCTGATTATTTTCGGATTCAAATTCATATTCATGATTGTGATAACCAAATTTAAGATTGAACTTTTTACATGCCTCACCGGCTTTATTAAATTCTTCAGCCACCTTTTTATAGTTATCTACGCTTTGTCCATTGCTGGGCATAGAAGAACAAATAAGATACTCCTGACCCGATTCTACAGCTTCTTCCATGGTTTGTTGCCATTTATCATCTAAGTGAACATGTCCACTCTTCAGATTCATTTCGAGATCTTTACAAACCGACTTCATCTCTGCGGGGGTAAGGCCGTAGTAGTGGCCTTTCTGACTTCGGGCGGTTTCAATTTCTTTAAAGCCAAGAGATGCAATTTGCTCTAACGTCCCAATGGCATCTTTATCCATTTCATTGCGAAATGAATACAATTGAACTCCAAAATGCTGTTTTATATCTGAAGCATAGGTAAAGGAAGGCAGCAGGATAGACCCTGTTGTAAAAATGGTGGAATGCAATAAAAAAACTCGTCTGGATAGCATGTTATTCTTGTTTGTTATATGTTGGTTGAATTCTTCTAAATTAGTCTAAATTTTCCATACACCTATTTCATTCGTATTTGTACTTTTACACAAATGCTCGTTCAATGAATAAAAGAGAAATACAACTTAAGGCCTTTGATCGCCTTCTTACCATTATGGATGAGCTCCGTGAGCAATGTCCATGGGACAAAAAACAGACACTACAAACGCTAAGACACCTTACCATAGAAGAAACATATGAATTAGGTGACGCAATATTGGATAATGATCTTAATGAAGTAAAAAATGAGCTTGGTGATCTGCTGTTGCATATTGTTTTTTATTCAAGAATCGGGTCCGAAACGAATAGTTTTGATATTGCCGATGTAGCAAATTCTATATGTGATAAACTCATAAACCGGCACCCGCATATCTATGGCGATGTTGCTGTTACTGGCGAAGAGGATGTAAAAAGGAATTGGGAAAATATTAAACTAGGAGAAGGCAAAAAAAGTGTTCTGGAAGGTGTTCCAAATAGTCTTCCGGCATTAGTGAAAGCCAATAGAATCCAGGAAAAAGTGGCTGGAGTTGGATTTGATTGGGAACGTCCGGAACAAGTGTTTGAAAAGGTCAAAGAAGAATTATCAGAATTGCAGGAAGAAATAAACTTAGGGAACAGAGATAAATTGGAAGCTGAGTTTGGAGATGTGCTTTTCTCTATAGTTAATTATGCCAGATTTTTAGATATCAACCCGGAGAGCGCACTGGAGAGAACGAACAAGAAATTTATAAAGCGGTTTCAATATCTGGAGAGTAAGGCGAAAGAACAGCGCAAAAAACTAAAAGAAATGTCACTTGACGAGATGGACGTATATTGGGAGGAAGCCAAGAAAATTTGAAATTGGAAGTGGTGAATCCAATACAAGTTTAGTCCTATTGCAAGTTTGTCAGATTTACTCTTGAACCTATGCAACAGAGGTTCATCAATACCCAAATTAACCAATCCTAAATCCTATATTTGCTCCTTCAAAATTATCCAGATTTGTTGCAGCGGTATACCAAAGAATTCAGATATAATATAAGGCTGGCGGTTCCTGTTATTTTAGGGATGCTGGGGCATACCTTTGTGGCTTTTGCCGATAATATTATGGTGGGGCAATTGGGTACTGCAGAATTGGCCGCCGTTTCTTTGGGTAATAGTTTTGTTTTTATAGCTATGTCGCTGGGAATTGGATTTTCAACTGCAATTACCCCATTGGTTGCAGAGGCTGATGGTGCTGGTAATAAGGCTGGCGGTAAAAGCGCCCTAAAACACGGATTATTGCTATGTACTTTCCTTGGAGTTGCGCTTTTTGGCCTCATTCAACTGGGGAAACCATTACTTTATTTGATGGACCAACCACCTGAAGTGGTGACCCTGGCGATACCTTATTTAGATCTGGTAGCCTTTTCCTTGGTTCCGTTGGTAATGTTTCAGGCTTATAAACAATTTTCTGAAGGATTGTCTCAAACAAAATATCCCATGTATGCCACTATTGTTGCTAATGTGGTAAATATTGTGCTTAATTACCTGCTGATTTTTGGCGCGCTGGGTTTTCCAAAACTTGGAATTACAGGAGCTGCAATTGGTACCCTCGCATCAAGGGTAATTATGCTGATATTGCTTTGGTATCTATTGGAAAAGAAGAAAAAGTTTCACGATTATGTTACGGGATTTAATTTCAGAAAGATTGAAAAAGAGGTTATGCGAAAGATTATCCATCTTGGATTTCCATCTGCATTGCAAATGTTTTTTGAGGTCGCCATATTTACAGCAGCTATCTGGATCAGCGGAGTTTTAGGCAAAAACCCCCAGGCAGCTAATCAGATAGCCTTAAATCTGAGCAGCATGACCTTTATGTTTGGTATGGGACTTGGAGTGGCCGCTATGATTCGCGTGGGTAATCAGAAAGGGCTCAAAAATTTCGCCGAATTAAGACGAATTGCTCAGTCTATTTTTCTCCTTACGTTTATATTAGAGGTAATCTTTGCCATATTTTTCCTTTTAGGACGGTTTTGGTTTCCTACCATTTACCTCGATGTTAACGATCCGGTTAACCAGGCAGATAATGTTGAGGTAATACTTTTGGCTTCACAATTACTTTTAGTAGCAGCTTTTTTCCAGATTTCAGATGGTCTTCAGGTAGTTATCCTCGGTGCTCTTAGGGGCTTACAGGATGTTAAAGTACCAACATTTATTACTCTCATTGCGTATTGGTTGATAGGCTTTCCTATATGCTATTACCTTGGTTTACATACCGAATTAAAGAGTACTGGCATATGGATAGGATTGCTATCAGGCCTAACGGCATCGGCAATTATGTTGTATATTCGGTTCAACAAAATGACTAAACGACTTATAGGCACTTAGGTGTTTTACTTATTTAAATCATTGGTAAATTTTGTTACCTGAAATATTTAAAAATGAATTGATCTATGCAATTTCCAAAATTTTTACTTGGCGATAATACGGATTACCCGACAGCAATATTTATTGTTCATACAGAATATCCAAGGTTTATATTGAACCTGGAAAATGATGAGGTGGAATGGCTTGAGGACTTTACTGCAGAAGATGAAAAAGCGCTATCTGAAGAAGCAGAGAATTTATTAGAAGCAGCCACTGAATTTTATGATCGGGAAATAGCCAGATACAAAGATTAGGATGTTAGAAGAATTAATGCGACTCGACAAGGAAGTATTCCTATTTCTTAACAATCTGGGAAGTTCTGAATGGGATGCTTTCTGGATGTTTCTTACCAATAAATGGAGCGCAATTCCTTTATATGTTTTATTACTGATACTATCATATAAACAATTCGGAACAAAGAAATTGCTTGTAGTACTTATCACGGTAGTCTTACTGATCACTGCTACAGATCAATTGTCTAATTTTTTTAAGTATGGCATTCAGCGATTACGCCCATGCTACGATCCTGAGGTAAGCCAAATGATGCGCCTTGTAAAAGACTATTGTGGAGGAAAATTCGGATATTTTTCAGCACATGCTTCAAATACCTCTGCATTAGCTTTATTCTTCACTATTCTTTTCAGACCCTACTATAAGTATTTAGGAATCTTTTTAATTGTTTGGGCCATCTTTGTCTCCTATAGTAGAATTTATATCGGAGTACATTTTCCTTTAGACGTATTAAGTGGCATTGTGGTTGGATTTCTATTTGGTTGGCTATTTGCAAAGTTATATATCTTTGCTATTTACAAGTATCGTATATGATCTCAAATACGAGGTATTGGTTTTTCCTCATCCTTATTATTCTGGTATACGTGGCCGGAATGTTTGTGACTCTTTTCGAGAATGATTCGGCTCAGTTTGCCGTAATGGCAATGCGGATGGTGCAGGAAAACGATTTTATAAACTTGATTAAAGGTCCGGAGGAATACTTAGATAAGCCCCATATGCATTATTGGCTGGCTGCTATTTCCTTTAAAATATTCGGACTTAACGAATGGGCCTATCGCATCCCCGGCATTTTAGCCACACTATTGGGGGCTTATAGCTGTTTTGGTCTGGGAAGGTTGCTATACAATAGTGAAGTAGGGAAAATAGCCTCCCTAATTTTTATGACCGCACAGACTATTATGTTATCTAATATTGACGTGCGCACCGATGCAGTTCTTACGGGATTCACAATTTTTGCTATTTGGCAACTTGCGTCATATATAGAAAAAAATTCTTTTAAAAACTTACTAATGGGTGCCTTTGGCGCCGGAATCGCTTTCTCTACCAAAGGTCAGATTGCCATTTTGGTAATCGGTCTGCCACTACTTTGCCACTTAATTTATACGAATAAATGGAAACTGTTATTTAATTGGAAGGTATTGGTTGCACTGGCTGTTTTTGGTTTAACTATAACCCCAATATTATATGCGTATTATCTGCAATTTGATCTGCATCCTGAGAAGGTTATCAGGGGAAAAGATCATAGGAGCGGAATACTGTTTATTTTATGGGAACAAAGTTTTGAACGATTAAGCGGAGAAGGCGTAGGGAAAAACAGCAGCGATTATTTTTTCTTTTTTCATACCTTTTTATGGGTGTTTCTTCCATGGACCCTGATCGGTCTTGCAGCTTATTGGATCAGGGCGAAAGAGTTTATTACGACCAGGTTCCGGAGAGATTCCGGGCGAGAATTACTAACTGTTGGAGGTATTACATTGATCTTTATAATCATAAGTTTTGCACAATTTAAATTACCACACTATTTAAATATTCTTATTCCTTTATTCGCAATACTTGCGGCATCATTCATCGGCGAATTACTCAATTCATCAAAGGAAAAGAATGTTAAGGTATTTCTTGGGCTTCAATATTTTATTCTAAGTCTGGTTTTAATTACCACTGTCCTTATTTGCTTGTTCGTATTTAAGATCTCAAACTGGTATGCCTATAGTCTATTAATAATGGCCATTGTGCTGATTGTTTATTACAGTGCGAGGCCCGAGGTATATGGTCTTAAGTTAATAAGCATTTCAGTTTACAGTTCTCTTCTTTTAAATGCCATTTTAAACTTACATTTTTATCCATCTTTACTTAAATATCAGGCCGGATCGGCAATGGCAGAGATAATAGCTGAGAATAAGATCCCTGTAGATGATGTTTATAAGATTACATGGCATCATACATGGGGCCTTGATTTTTACAACCAACATCCGGTTCAATATGCAGAGCAGAATAATTTGGCCGGGATGGGTGCTATTTGGGTTTATGTGGCGGATAATGATCTTAAAAAATTAAAAGCTTCGGGTTTAGAATGGGACAAGCAATTCACAGTAGATCAATTTAGGATAACGCGTTTACAACCTAAGTTTTTAAATCCGGCAACAAGGGATGAGGTTTTGAACAAAATGCATTTATTACACCTTTCCGAATAAAGATTTTAAATTATAGTCTCTTTTAATTCTGGTTTTCTGAAATGGTAGATGATTCCCATTAGTGAAACCAGGGCGGTGATTAGGAAAAATAACATGCTAATACTTACTGAAGTATTCTCGTCTAACGCCAGCCATAAAGCCCCATAATAGAAGACCACTTCTCTGCTGCCTATTCCACCAATTGTAAGAGGTAAAACCGAAACTATTGAAGATATCAGGAATATAAATAAATATGCAATGTTATTTCCTTCAACATCTAAAGCTTTCAAAATAAATAAAACACTAACTAATTGGGCGAGCTGGACTAAAGCAGAAAATCCTAGGGATTTCCAAAAAACAGGATAAACGAATGAAAAAAATCTTTTATTGAAAACCCAAAAAACCAGAATACTAAGCGATATGGCTATTCCAAAAAATATTTTATAAGAATTTATCCTGTCTTCTTTTAATAATAGGGCTAGCAGGCAGCTAATCACAAAGATTAATAAAAGACCGTTAAGTCTGTCTAAAATCAGGATAGAAACTACACTCTTGGTCTTTACTTCGTACTGTTTTTTTAATACATATCCCTTATAAGCATCTCCTCCAATGCCACCCGGCAAGAACAGATTGTAAAACATACCGAGCAGATAGAGTTTTATGTTGCTCAATTGTGTAAGAAATATTTTAATTTGATGAATATATAGGTTGAGACGAAGGGCCGAAAAGACTTTGGAGATTATAAAAAGCAAGAGAGCGGCGAACAAATAATAAAAATTACTGCCTTTAAGGATCTCCCATACTTCGCTGAATTGAATTTTTGTAAAAACAAAATACAGCAATACAAAGCTAAAAAGGATTTTAAGGAGGGTAATCCCTTTTTTACGAAGATTGGCCACCAACAGAGATGTTTTTTATTCGGTACGGACGCTTATTTTGGGATTCGTAGTAGGTTCTGATTAATAATTCCAGGACTATACCGATGGTAAACAATTGAATTCCGGCCAATATAAACATCATTCCAAAAATGAGTAAGGGTCTGTTGCCTATGTCCTGTCCGTAACCCAGTTTGACAATAAGCAAGTATATATTTATAAAAATTCCTAAAATAATCAGAAGTACTCCAAAAATGCCGAACAGATGAATTGGTCGCTGAAAATACTTCCTGATAAAAAGGAGCAGCATCATATCGGCCACTACCTTAAAAACGCGTTCCAAACCGTATTTTGAAACCCCTGCATTTCTTGCGTGGTGTTTTACAGGTACTTGTTTAATCTGAGCACCTTCCAGATGTGCAAGTAATGTAATAAACCGATGCATTTCACCATACAGATTTAGATCCTTCGCAATATCCCTGGTAAATACTTTAAGAGCACATCCATTGTCTTTGATGTCCAGTTTGGTTACACGTCTCACCATAAAATTGGCGATCTTGGATGGAATTTTTTTAACCAAAGAATCTTTTCTTTTTTGCCGTATTCCGGTAACAACATCATATTCACCACTTACCACATGTTCCATCATTTTGGGAATATCCTGCGGATCATTTTGCAGGTCTCCATCCATGGTTATAATGTATTCTCCTTTAGCATAATCAATCCCTGCCGCCAGTGCCAGACTTTGGCCGTAATTCTTTTTTAAAGCAATGAGATGAACATTGGGATCTTTCATTTCCTTTACCACTTTTCGGGTGTTGTCTGTAGAAAAATCATCAACATAAATAATCTGATACAGATAACCTTTCAGGCTCTCATGAATTTTGTTTGTGAGTAGAACTACATTTTCCTCTTCATTATATAGAGGGATAACAATTGAAATAAGTGATAGCGTAACCGGCTTCATTCTGGTGTATAAAAGTGTTGCGACAAATTTATACTTTTTATTTAAGTTCTTTCTTATATACTGCCATTAGTAGTTCGGCAGCCCTAAAAGGTGAAATTTTTTCTTTTGCAACCTGCGTCATCATCTTTTCAAGATTTTCTTTAACACTAGGTACCTCGAAAAAATGAAGTTTTAAAAGTTCATTTATAGTCTGCAGGAGCCAGTATTTATTCTGATTTTGCCTATTGATTTCAAAATACCCATGGTCTTTGGTGGTATCAAAGAATTGCTTGATCGTCTCCCAAATTTCAATTATTCCCGAATTTTCAATCGATGAACAAGTACTTACTTTAGGAATCCAGCCATTTTCTTTTGGAGGATATAGCTGCAATGCTCTTTCAAACTCCGCTTTTGCCCGTTGCGCTCTTTTCAGATTATCGCCTTCAGCTTTGTTAATGACAACGGCATCTGCCATTTCCATAATGCCCCTTTTTATTCCCTGAAGTTCGTCTCCGGCACCGGCTAATTTTAGAAGCAGGAAGAAATCAACCATACTATGTACAGCTGTTTCACTTTGCCCAACCCCAACAGTTTCTATTAAAACTATATCAAAACCGGCAGCTTCGCATAAGATAACTGACTCCCGGGTCTTACGGGCCACTCCTCCAAGTGATTCACCTGAGGGTGAGGGTCGTATGAAGGCGTTAGGATCTTTAACCAGTTCCTGCATACGTGTTTTGTCACCCAGAATACTCCCTTTACTAAGTGTGCTCGTAGGATCTACAGCCAATACGGCAACTTTCTTGCCAAGGTTTGTAAGGGTTTTTCCGAAGATTTCTATAAAGGTACTTTTACCGACACCAGGTACACCGGTTATACCAATCCTAATACTATTAGATTTCTTTGCCAGGCAATTCTCAATTAAAGAATAGGCCTTCTTCAGGTCTTCATTTTTGGTACTTTCCACTACAGTTATGGCCCTGGCTAATATAGCTTTATCTCCATTCAGGACTCCTTTTGTTAGATCCTCAACAGAGAGCTTCTTTTTACGGTACTTTTTTACCTGGAGAATCCCTTTTGTAACCTTATTTTTTTCTTTACTCAATGTTATTTATTAATAGGCACCCGGACCTTGGTTTTATCCCAATCGAGGCTGAGGAACAATTGCCCGGTATCCTCAAAATCTATAGTAAAACTTTCAACTGTTTCCACCAAACTAATGCTTGGCACTGTGACATTTACTACATCTTCTTCCGGAATTCTTGTAGTTTCTTTACCACCACTCATTAAGGTAACCCCCCAATCCGGAATATTCTTATTAAAAATTACCTGCCAACTTTCTTCACCCGGGATTGTCCAAAGCGAATAAGTGCCTGCGGGAAGCTCTTTATCGATAATGTAAATTTTAGAATTGGTAGTAAAAGTAGTAGGCTCATTAGCCCCTGTGCGCCAAACAGCATCATAAGGAACCAAATCGCCAAAAATTACCCTTCCCTTTTTAAATGGACTGCTGTATTCTACAGTAAGATCCATGCCATTTTTGGCATATACTACAGTCTTTTGAGGGCTATTTTTCTTTGTTTGTTCTTTTAGATAGGGCATTCCCACAAAGAAAAAAAGCAAGGCCAATGCCGCCAATACGATCAATATCCATTTTAAAACTTTCATAACGCAGAAGTGTTGATTAGTTTGTCTAAGTTACTAAATCAAAAGTAAAAACTGACCGGTTGTAATAGGTTTCTCCCGGATGCAGCAGTGCCGATGGGAATGATTTAAAGTTGGGTGCATCCGGATAGTTTTGGGTTTCAAAACAAATAGCTCCAAATTCCAGGGGTGTATAGACAACTACCGCTGGTTGATTGCTCTCAACTTTCATTTGTATTCCCGTAACAGACGAATATAATTCAGCCACATTTTTTGCATCATGTGACACCACAAAGGGCGTATCTAATCGCACCTTGGCAATCTTTTTTTTGATTTAGAAGTCGTAATCCGTATCCAAAACGCTAACT
>NZ_CAMYIP010000163.1 GCF_947258525.1 uncultured Eudoraea sp. | reverse complement strand
GATGAAAAAGTCGCTATCAAACCTATAAATAATATTTTTTTCATTTTCTGTTTTTTTAATTGCACATAACGGCTTTGTGTATGAGCCGTTTTAATGGCTTATACACATTGTTGTGCTTAGTTTTAGTTAAATTCTAAAGTCAAATAATTAACTTGATTTAATTAATTCAATTCCAATTAAGGTAAATCCTATTCCTAAGGAAATACTTCCAATGATACCTCCCCATGTAGGTGTAAATATTCCTGAAATAAGGGGAATAATAAGAAATCCTGCAATCACCAATGCTGGTCCTAAACTCTTTAATTTTTTGGCAATCAAAACATATACTGTAAATAAGATCCAGCCAATTGAGAACGTGGCTAATGCCAACATAGCTCCAATAACATAACTACTTATTTTATCAGACGACCCTAATTCATCCATGACCTCAGGACTTATCTTGGCAATCTCAGGTAGTACAAATATTTGATGCCATTCATTTGCTAAAAGGAACGCGCTGCCAAAAAAAGCTAAAATAAATGTCGCATGCCTTAAGAATCTGGCGCGTTCCACTCGCCTATGATGCAGATAAAGTCCAACGCTACCAAATAAAAGAAATGCCACTGTTAATGCAGCAAATATCATTCTATAGAAAAATGTAGAAGATGTGAGCATTTCACTAAAAGGCGCTTCAAAGTCTACAAAAGGAGAAATGGCCACGTTAGTGATAACAAAAGATAGCCCTCCCAATATCAGCGCGATCCCACTATATTTTATCAACTTTTCCATATGATATTCTTTTAATTAAGCACAACGTTTGTATAAAGGTACTAAATTAAAAAAATTGTAAATTGCTGTGTCGTTCTGCTCCCCGGGGTTGGTTATAGTACCAATTGTTAACACATTTCAATAACCAAGACTATGGACGATATGCACAGTTTTTCCGATTTCGGCAGGATCCTCGAATTAAAAAGATACGCCCCCAACACTATAAATATCTACCTTTCAATGCTGCGAATGCTTCAACAACAGGTAGGCGAATTTCCAATTTATCAACTCGAAAACCCTGAAATTGTAGGACACGCAATGAAATTGGTGGAACGGAAAAAATATAGCAGATCAAGCCATAAACAATTGCTGGGAGCCCTGGGCCTTTACCTAAGAGAAATGCACCAAAGGAAGATAGATTTCTCAAATATCTACCCGGTTCGAAAACAAAGAAGATTACCGCAAATACTTTCCAGAGAGGAGATCACTCGCATGTTAAGCGTAACTACAAATATCAAACACAAAACAATGCTCATGTGTCTCTATGGGCTGGGACTTCGTCGAAGCGAATTGCTAAATATGAAAGTCGAAGATATTGATAGCGATCGGGGAGTGGTTCATATTAAAAATGCCAAGGGAAACAAGGACAGACTGGTTCCTTTATCTGTAACATTGCTTCGGCAACTACGAGAGTACTATCGGTCATACCAACCCAAAAACTATTTGTTCCAGGGGTTGAAAGGAGGAATGTATTCAGCAACAAGCTTGCTGAAAGTTTTCCACGATGCCTGCCGTAAAGCACATATACAAAAATCCGTAACACCCCACAGCCTGAGGCATGCCTATGCTACCCATCTTATGGACGCCGGGACCGATGTACGCATCATCCAGGAATTACTGGGGCACGGTTCAGTTAAAACAACAATGATTTATACACACGTGAGTACACGATCCATTCTGGACGTAACGAGTCCACTCGATACCTTGTAACACCAAACCAGGTTTAAGTCCTGTTTATATATGATATGATGCGATTTTAATTATTATCTTCGATATATAGTTTCCTCTATGAAACACTTTATTTTCTGCTTATTGATCTGTACCCTGGGTTACACTCAGATCGATAAGATTAGTGAGCTGAAAGTGCAACGCAGTTGCGTGATAATCCTTATTGGAGGGGCGAGACGTTTTGGGATAATAAGTTCAGAAGGCCCCGGCCAGGTGTCTATTCGTCTGCTAAATGGTGAAATTGAATATTATTCGCTTAACGATATTTTGGCGCTTAAGGAAGTAAATGATAACTTCTGGCAACGCTTCGAGGCGGCTATAGATCTGGGATTCAACTTAACAAAAGCCAACAATAGTAATCAGTTTTCAATATCAGGTAGATTAGATTATACCGGAAACCGTTTGCTCATGAGCGGTAGGATAAGTACGTTAAATAAGAATCAGGATAATGCCAATGACACAAAGCGGACCGATGCAAATGTAGATATCACCCGACTCTTTAAGGGTAATTTGTATCTGCTTGGGGAAATATCGTTCCTATCCAATACGGCCCAGGCATTAACCAGTAGGATTAGTCCAAGTGTGAGTTTCGGAAAACTATTAAAGAGTACGAGTACGCTCGATCTGGGTCTGAGTGCGGGGTACAGTTATAACATAGAGAAATATTTGGGTGAAAACACAGACAGAACTTCCTCCGAATTACTGATTGCAACCAGGTTCAATATTTATAATGTGAAGGATTTCGATCTTAATACTTCACTGTATATTTTTCCAAGTCTTTCTCAAAGTGAACGGATACGTATGGATTACAATATTTACCTGAAATA
>NZ_CAMYIP010000162.1:42009-43168 GCF_947258525.1 uncultured Eudoraea sp. | reverse complement strand
GCAATCCCCACTGTAAAGGCAGTCAGGGTTTTGCCGGCAGATGCCCAATACCAGATACTATCCTTGGTAAATGTTCCGAAGTATTCCTCCATGGCAATTTTACCATCTTTTAAAATGACAAACGCCTTAGTGTCTTTTTCCTCAAGGAAATCTATCAAATCTTGTTGTGCATTAGTGTTCCAACCCAGGGCTTCCGGACTTACGGTTTCCCAATCGTCAGCAGTAATCCCAGGAAAATACAAAGAAGAAGAATCGGGGTTCTGATTTGAATCCGGGTCTTCTATAAGTGTATCTGCCAGATCATCAGAATTATTTTCACAGGCCAAACAGCCCAGGAAAAGTATAATTAAAAGTAATCCATGTACCTTAAGTTTCATTGGGTTTTTAGTTTTTAAATTAGACCAGGAAAACGACTAAAAGTTTAACGCAGAAAAGGAAGAATTCTTGTTATTATGCGTCTCTTCTTCTATTGTATTGTATTTTTGCACGGCTAAAGAAAATCCATGCGCACAAAGTCGGTAAAGAAAAATAGAATAAATGTCGTAACTCTCGGGTGTTCAAAAAACGTCTACGACTCTGAAATTCTCATGGGACAACTCAAGGCAAATGATAAGGCAGTGGTTCATGAGGAGGAAGGGAATATCGTAGTTATAAATACCTGTGGATTTATTGCAAATGCCAAAGAGGAAAGTGTAAATACCATTTTGGAATATGTAGATAAAAAGCAGTCTGGTGCAGTAGATAAGGTTTTTGTGACAGGATGTTTGAGTGAGCGTTATAAACCTGATCTGGAGAAGGAAATTCCTGATGTTGATGAATATTTTGGCACCAGTGACCTGCCTAATTTGTTAAAGGCTCTTGGTGCTGATTATAAACACGAATTAATTGGGGAGCGCCTTACGACAACTCCAAAAAATTATGCCTATCTGAAGATCGCAGAAGGATGTGACAGACCTTGTTCTTTTTGTGCGATACCTCTAATGCGCGGTAAGCACAAAAGTAAGCCCATTGAAGAATTGGTTGAAGAAACAGAAAAATTGGCAGCCAAAGGAGTAAAAGAGCTTATCCTTATTGCCCAGGATCTAACCTATTATGGCCTGGATCTGTACAAAAAAAGAAATCTGGCGCAATTGTTAAAAGAACTCTCCAAGGTAGAAGG
>NZ_CAMYIP010000162.1:0-41957 GCF_947258525.1 uncultured Eudoraea sp. | reverse complement strand
GCCTTTCCAACAGGTTTTCCTATGGATGTTCTGGAGGTTATGAAAGAAGAGCCCAAAATCTGTAATTACATTGACATACCACTCCAGCATATTTCCGACCCTGTCCTTAAGAGCATGCGCAGGGGAACAACCAAAGCCAAAACTACCCGCCTGCTTAAGGATTTTAGGCAGATGGTACCTGAAATGGCCATCAGAACGACCCTAATTGTTGGTTACCCCGGTGAAACAGAGGAAGATTTCAAAATATTAAAGGAATGGGTAAAAGAAATGCGTTTTGAGCGACTGGGTTGTTTTACCTACAGTCATGAAGAGAATACCCATGCCTATAATTTAGAAGACAATGTGCCGGAAGAAGTAAAACAGAACAGGGCAAATGAAATAATGGAATTACAATCAGCCATTTCCTGGGAACTAAACCAGGAAAAAATTAGTAAAAATTTTCGTTGCATCATCGACAGGAAAGAAGGGAATTATTTTATAGGAAGAACCGAATATGATTCGCCTGATGTGGATAATGAAGTTTTAGTGGATGCACGTAATTTCTATGTTAAAATCGGTGATTTCGTGGAACTTGAAATAACAGAAGCTTCGGACTTTGACCTTTATGGACAACCTGTTGTTAGATAGTTCGGGAAGCTCAAGGCGAATTTCCAGATAACCCGAAATACTCAACTCATTTTAAAGAAGAACATTCGAGATCAGGTTTTCAACCGTAGGATGATCGTTACCACCGGCGGGTTCAATCGTAATATTGAAAGATTCTGCCTTGTCTATATATTTCACAGGTATCAAATCGCTGTCTGCAGGTAAAAGGCCCATATTAATCATAACCCCATCAACATCTGCCCACATCTGATAAGTCTTATCTTCTTCTAAAGGCGGAAGTCCCTGAGAGTTCACCAGAACACTCTTAGTTTCATGATTGACGTATGCCACGGCTCTCGATTCAGGCAATGTCTGATTTCCTTTTAGTAATAATGGAATTACATTACGATTGTTAATAGTCTTGTAACGTTGTGTAGAGACCTCAATATTTTGTTCAAGAATCATCAATCGTTCCTGCAAGGCAATAGTTTGCTCCTGCAGGCCATTTAAATTTTGTTCAGAAGCCTGCCAGCGATTGTACAACCAGAATGAACTCAAGGCGAAGATTGCAGCCATACTTGCCGCTACGGCGAGACGCCCGGAATAGAGAGTGTTCCTTTTTTGAGGTACATTAATGTTCCTGATTTTGATATTTTCCTTGGATGATTCCAATTCTCTTATCAAAGCCTTTTTTGCTTTTTCCGGGGGGTTAATCGCATTCTCGAAGGCAATTCTTTCAAATTCCTCTTCGATCTCATTAAATATGTTTTTTAAATCATCATCTTTTGCAAGTACATTTTGAATGAGGATTTCCTGATCATTTGGAAGTTCTCCTAAAAGATACTGCTCTAAGAGCCCGTCTTCTAATATCTGCTTCTTATCCATGCCCACAAACGTTGATTAATAATACAATCATTAAAAGCTCAGAACGCCTTTCACGCAAGATTAGCAGGGCTTGCCTGATATACGATTTAAATGATCCTAATGGTACGTTCATTTCTTTATGGGCCTCCTGATGCGTAAGCCCTTTAAAGTAAACCAAATTAATGGCCGTTTGATGTTGCGGCTCTAATTCTGCAAGTATTCCATTCAAATCTGAATAATCTTTAATTTCCGCTTCGGGGTTCTTATTTTCATATACACTTAAATCATCTGTTTGGATGAGAGGACTTGATTTTCTTAAAGAATTTAAGGTGGTATTCTTTGCGATTCTATAAGCCCATGTATAAAACTTTCCTTTTTGGGAATCGTAGCTACCAATATTTTGCCAAATTTTTATAAAACTTTCCTGAAGAAGGTCCTGAGCTATACCTTCGTCTCCACACATTCTTAAGATTACCCCATAAAGGGCTGAAGAATACTTGTCATACAGCAGGTATAAAGCATTCTTATCTCCATTGAGAAGTTGATTGATAAATTGTGTGTCTTTTAGGTCTACTGCCATAAACTAATGTTAAAGATATGATAAAAAATAACTTTCCTCATCCATGACCATCAACTGTGTGTACTTACTAATGCAAAGTGCACTTAAATAAATACTAATATTAAATCTTTAAACAAATCATGAAAAAAGTTTTCTTAATTCTTTCAACAGTAGCTTTGATGTTTGCTACCCAAACTACAACAGCTCAAGACAAATCTATGGATATCGTGGACATCGCAGTATCTGTAGATGATTTCTCTACCCTGGTTAGTGCTTTAAAAGCAGCAGACCTGGTAACTGCTCTTCAGGGTGATGGGCCTTTTACAGTTTTTGCCCCGGTTAATGCGGGATTTGCTAAAATAGATACCAATACGCTTAATTCACTTCTAGCTCCTGAAAACAAAGAAAAGTTATCTGCAATTTTAACTTACCACGTTGTAGCGGGAAAAGTTGATGCCGCTGCTGTTGGGGCCGCTTTGGAGGCAGGAAACGGTAAAGCAGAATTGACAACGCTAAATGGCGCAACGCTTACAGCTGTTGCTAAAGACGGTGGGATTTACCTAATGGATCAGAGTGGTAATTACAGTAAGATCGCTAAGACAGATGTAATGGCTTCTAACGGGGTCATCCACATCATTGAAGACGTGGTTATGCCATAATTCGAGACACACTTCCAAAACTAAAAGCACCGTTATTACGGTGCTTTTTTTATTTCCAGTTCATACTTGTAAAATTCCCTCCCAAGTGCAGCTAAAAAAGGAATGCCTATTTCATCATATTCATATTTATCATCGTTGAAAACCCCATCTTTATTCACTAATATGGTTGCAGTAAGCATAAATTCTATCTGGTTCTTCTCATCAACAATATATGCGCAATCCGTTAAGGTGCCATAAGCAAACCCCACCTTATTGTATATTTTTATATGATCAGGAATATTTTCTTTAGAGTCTCCATAAATAAAAAATTTGCAATAACCATCATAATACTCTTCGGCGTCATAACCTGCATTTTTGGGTAATGTATGCATCGCGCTTAGCAGAAATTCTCTTTGATCCTCACTAAGATTAAACCTTTGGGTTTTATCAAATAAATCCGGAAATATAATTCGTTTCAGCACCTGGTGTTGTGAATTAATAGGATAGTAATTTTTAAGGCTGAAATCAAACGGTTCGCTGTGTAATGAATCATTTTTATAGTACCCGATGCCCTTTTTTATTCCGTTTAGATTTAGTGGTAAAGGTTCAGAATTAATGATCGATTCGGATATTCCGGTAGTACTATCATTCATGTATAGTATGAGGGGTTTTGTAGTTAAATCGTCTGAATGAATCCCCAGTCTGTGCGAAATCCTTACCGGAGTAACGCCCTTTGCTTCTAGTCTTGCGTTAATATCATCTTGTCCCTGATATTCGAGCAATCTATTATTCGCATGGTTGTCACTTACGGAGAAAACCTTGGAAATATCTTCAGCAAAGGTATTTTCAATAGAATCTCCTTCAATATAGTACCTCGTATCTCTGTCTAATGTATCTGTAAAATTTAATTTTTCCAGGGCAAGAACAGCAATGGGCAGTTTAACCGTGCTTGCCGGATAGAAGTAATTCCTCTCATCCAACTGAAATTCATAATCAGTTAAGATTAAACTGTCACCGTTGCGATCTATTTGTGTATAAAGTAATTGGACTTCATATTGATCAATACTGTCCAATACCTTCCGGATGGATAAATTTTGAGAATTTAAAACCCGGTTCATAGGGTTGGTTTCCGCACTCTTAGTTGTACATGATAGTGATACTAAGAATAATATGAAAAAAGTAAGTTTTAATGCTTTCAATGCATGAAAATATAGTTAGTCCTGTTGTTCTGAATAAACTTCACCCCGATGTGGTTTCAGGGCGTCGCGTACACCCGGCATATTAACTTCTTCGACTACCATAAACGCTATGCTATGCATAGAACTTAAATCCGTATTACCGGTAATGTTCAGGTTCAATTTTTCTGCCTCAATAAAGTCTTTTAAATGCTTTTGGTGGTGCATGGCAATTTCTTTGGCTGTAGGTCCTCTGAAATCCCAGATTAATTTTATTCTTCTATTCATAATAATTCTCGTTATTTGATTGCTGATATACCTATTAAACGCAGGTATTACCATTGAAATTCTTAATTCAAAACACTCTTAATATATGTAATTAAATAAAGGGGTAACTTCTACTAATGTACTAAATAAAAAAAATGAGGTACTAAAAATCTGTTAATCCACAGTACTATTGCTTGCCCAGCAGGATTGAATTCTTATTTTTGTCGAATGCGTTTTTTAAACCTGGAAACAAGAAAAATCAGATTATCTATAGGGAGTGCCGCATTGGTGACCCTTTTGTTTTCATGTAATTCCTTCCTGAAAAGTGATGCCAACGAGGATCCCCTTGCAAGGGTGGGTGATACCTATTTGTACTGGGATGAGGTGGCTGTTGATCTTGGCAATACTATCACAAAAACGGATAGTGCATCTAAAGTTTCCAATTACATAAATAATTGGGCTACAAAACAAATACTCCTCGAAAAAGCAAAGATTAACTTGCCCGATGAGAAGATTTCAGAATTTGAACAATTGGTTTCTAACTACCGCAAAGATTTATATACAAGGGCTTATAAAGAAGCTTTGGTTAATCAGGTGCAGGATACAGTAATTACTGAGGAAGATTTGCGCAGGTTTTATGAAGAAGAGAAAGAGAATTTTAAGCTCAAGGAAAAAATCATTAAACTTAGGTTTATTCAATTGCCTCTTCAATTTCTAAATACCAAAGAAGTGACCGAAAGTTTAAGGCGGTTTAATCAGGAAGATATTAGGTATTTAGATTCCATTGGGGTGCAATTTAAAAAGTTGAATTTTAATGATTCGCTTTGGGTACCTGTTTCACGGGTTATAGAAGAAATACCCCCCTTGAATAGTGATAATGAGGACAGATACTTAAAAAAATCACAATTTTTTGAATTGGAGGACGCAATGGGGGTATATTTGACAAAGATAAACGATGTGCTTGAGGTCAATGAAATTGCACCACTCTCATATGTTGAACCGCGAATAAGACAGGTACTTCTCAATAGAAGAAAACTGGACTATATACGAAAACTGGAAACAGATATTATAGATGAAGCAACTAAGGAAAAAGTATTTGAAGTTTATGAAAAATAGGAGCAGCGTACTAAGTATTTTATGCTTTTTTATGGTTTTTATCAGTATAAAGGCACAGGAATATGATTCTATCCCGGATACGCAAATAGAACCACCGGAAACACCTATGGTGGCTGATGCTGATATAAAAAAAGATACGACGAACACATTTAAGAAAATAAAGCTCGACGGGATTTCAGCCGTAGTTGGAGATTACCTTATCCTGGATTCTGATATTGAAAAAACACTGATAGACCTTCGCAGTCAGGGTGCCGCCATGGACGATATTACGCACTGTGGGTTATTAGGAAAATTAATGGAAGACCGACTTTATGCACATCAGGCTGTGCAGGATAGTATTTTAGTTTCTGATGATGAGGTAAATGCCACAAGTGACCGCCAAATGCAACAATTGGTACAGCAGGTAGGTTCTATGCAGAAAGTGCTAGATTTTTACAATAAAGAAAGTGTTGAAGATTTCCGGGAAGAATTGTACAATATTAACAAGTTGAGAATGTTGTCGGAGAAAATGCAACAAAAAATTATCAGTGAAATAGAAGTTACACCCGAGGAAGTAAGACAATTTTTCAATAAAATTCCCAAAGATGAAAAACCTGTTTTTGGAGCAGAACTTGAAATTTCGCAGATAGTTAAGATTCCTGAAATTCCTGAGGAGGAAAAGCAAAAAACAATAAATAAACTAAATGAGATAAAAGCGGATTGTGAAGACAATGATGCGAGTTTTAGTGTAAAAGCTATTTTGTATTCACAAGATCCTGGTTCTAAATCCAAAGGCGGTTTTTACAGCATGACGAGAGAAACACCTTTTGTAAAAGAATTTAAGGATGTAGCTTTTAGCTTGCGCCAAGGAGAAATTTCCGATCCATTTGAAACTTCTTTCGGATACCATATTATTTATATTGAAAAAATAAGAGGTCAGGAACTAGACTTGCGCCATATTCTTTTACAGCCTGAGATTCCACAAGCATCCATTGACAAAGCGAGAGTTGAGTTAGATACTATAAGAAAACATCTTATGGAAGGTAAATATACATTCGCGGAGGCAGCCCTGAATTTTTCAGACGAAAAAGAAACCAAGTTTGATGGC
Organism: uncultured Eudoraea sp.; assembly: GCF_947258525.1. Lineage (GTDB taxonomy): Bacteria > Bacteroidota > Bacteroidia > Flavobacteriales > Flavobacteriaceae > Eudoraea. The sequence continues at coordinate 35,666 of NZ_CAMYIP010000162.1, read as the reverse complement.
GGCTTATTGAGAAACCCTATTAATTTTGATTCGCGTTTTGAACTAACTAAAATGGATCCATCACTATATAACCAGGTAAGGAACTTAAAGGATAATGAAATTTCTCAGCCTACGCTTGAACAGGATCCAACCGGAGGACCTCCAAGGTATAAGATTTTGATGGTGACAAATAGATATGACGAACATGAGGCGAATTTTGCCCAGGATTATATTAAAATTCAGGAACTGGCACTAAGGGATAAACAGTTTAATACTATCAGGAAATGGCTTAACGATCATATCGCAGAAACTTATGTAAGTGTTGGCGGGGAAAATAGAGATTGTGAATTTGCCAATAAATGGGTCAAGGAATAACGGGATGTCTGACGTTACAGCAATCAATAATTTAGTAGCCAAACACAAGGCTTTAAGGGAAGAAATAGCTAAAATAATTATAGGTCAGGACTCCGTGATAGACCAAATTCTTTTATCTATCTATACGGGAGGTCATTCGCTGTTAATTGGTGTTCCTGGCTTAGCCAAAACCTTAATGGTAAATACAATTGCCCGTACCCTGGGGCTCGACTTTAAAAGAATACAGTTTACGCCAGATCTTATGCCCAGTGATATTTTAGGTAGTGAGGTATTGGACCAGAACAGGAATTTTAAATTTATTAAAGGCCCCATTTTTGCCAATATTATTCTGGCCGATGAAATTAATAGAACACCCCCTAAAACACAGGCAGCTCTTTTAGAGGCTATGCAGGAAAGGGCAGTGACAATAACGGGAGTACAGCACAAACTTTCCGCACCATATTTTGTTCTTGCCACACAAAATCCTATTGAACAGGAAGGCACGTATCCCCTGCCGGAGGCCCAGCTAGATAGATTTATGTTTGCAATTGAGTTAAAATATCCCTCTGTTGAGGAAGAAACTCAAGTAGTAAAGACTACTACCAATGATGAATTCCCCGAAGTTGATGCCTTGTTCAATGCCGAGGAAATATTGGAGGTACAGCATCTGGTCCGAAGAATACCTGTTCCGGATAATGTAGTTGATTATGCAGTAAAATTAGTTAGCAGCACGCGACCAGGATTGGAAACTTCTTCAGATTATGTAAAGCAATACCTGGATTGGGGAGCAGGACCCAGGGCTTCGCAAAACCTCATTTTGGGGGCCAAGGCCCATGCGGCAATTAATGGCAAATTCTCCCCGGATATAGAAGACGTGCAGGCTGTGGCCATGGGAATTCTAAGACATAGAATAATTAAGAACTACAAGGCAGAAGCCGAAGGAATCTCTGAGGAGGATATAATAAAAAAACTTCTTTAAAATATCTTCATCAACATTCTATGAACATTGTCCGGGGTTAAAAACTATATGAAAAATCATGATGGTAAAAACCCGGTTTCAGAATTGATTGCGAATAAGAAAAGTATATGGGGGAGCATGAAAAAAAGGAAATCTGATTTCCCATTTTTCTCAAAGCCGGAAGGATTGAAAAATAAAACAATTTTTATCCACATTTAATAGGTAATCCTATTCTAAAAATTTCCTATACCCCACCGATTTTAGTAATTTTGCGGAATTCGTTTAACAGAAAAACTCAAAGTAATGGCATTTGATATTGATATGATTAAAGGGGTCTACGCTAATATAGCGGAACGTATTGACAAGGCACGCGATATAGTTGGAAGACCATTAACACTATCCGAGAAAATATTATATGCCCATCTTTGGGAGGGAATGCCTACCAAAGCTTTTAAACGAGGTAAGGATTATGTAGATTTTGCACCGGATAGGGTGGCTTGCCAGGATGCAACGGCTCAGATGGCCCTTTTACAATTTATGCAGGCTGGTAAACCTAAGGTTGCCGTTCCTACTACGGTTCATTGTGATCACTTAATCCAGGCCAAAAGTGGGGCTGCAATAGATTTAAGAACGGCTAATAGTACAAGTGCTGAGGTATTCAATTTTCTGGAATCGGTTTCTAATAAATACGGAATAGGGTTTTGGAAACCGGGTGCCGGAATAATTCATCAGGTAGTACTGGAAAATTATGCATTTCCCGGTGGCATGATGATTGGAACAGACTCACATACCGTAAACGCAGGAGGTTTAGGAATGCTGGCAATTGGAGTTGGAGGTGCCGATGCCGTTGATGTTATGGCAGGTATGGCCTGGGAACTTAAGTTTCCTAAATTAATTGGGGTTAAACTAACAGGTAAGATTTCCGGTTGGACCTCCGCAAAAGATGTAATTTTAAAAGTTGCCGGTATCCTAACTGTAAAAGGAGGAACCGGTGCAATTGTGGAATATTTTGGAGAAGGCGCTAAGAATCTTTCATGCACAGGTAAAGGAACAATCTGCAATATGGGTGCAGAAATAGGGGCTACAACATCAACATTTGGTTATGATGATTCAATGGAACGATATCTTCGTGCAACAGACAGAAGTGATATCGCGGACGCAGCCAATGGAGTTAAGGATTATCTCACGGCAGATTCAGAGGTTTATGCAGAACCGGAAAAGTACTTTGATGAACTCATAGAAATAAATTTGGATGAACTGAGACCTCACCTGAACGGTCCTTTTACACCAGATTTGGCAACACCTGTTGGTGAACTAGGTGACAAAGCCAGGACAAATGATTGGCCTATTCAGGTTGATTGGGGGCTTATTGGGTCGTGTACCAATTCTTCCTATGAAGATTTAACCAGGGCGGCATCAATTGCAAAACAAGCCGTGGATAATAACATAAAACCCAAATCAGACTTTGGAATTAATCCGGGATCAGAACAAATAAGATATACCGCTGAACGCGATGGATTATTGCAGATATTTGAAAATCTGGGGGCAACCATATTTACCAATGCCTGTGGACCTTGTATAGGGCAATGGGATAGAAGTGATCTCAAAGGAGAAGAGAAAAATACTATTGTACATTCTTTTAATCGAAATTTTTCTAAAAGAGCAGACGGTAATCCAAACACACATGCCTTTGTGGGTTCTCCTGAAATGGTCGCGGCCATTGCACTTTCCGGAAGGTTAGATTTTGACCCTATGAATGATACACTGCTAAATGAAGATGGAAAGGAAGTTAAATTAGAAGAACCGGTAGGAATTGAATTACCCCCTAAAGGTTTTGAGGTGGAGGATGCCGGTTACCTGGCACCTGATGAAGATGGCAGTGGGGTAGAAGTTATAGTAGCTAAAGACTCCGAAAGGCTGCAGGTTTTGGAACCTTTTGAACCTATTTCAGCAGATAGTCTTCAAAATATGAAGCTTCTTATTAAAGCATTTGGTAAATGTACTACAGATCATATTTCAATGGCCGGTCCGTGGCTCAGATACAGAGGACACCTTGATAATATTGCCAATAATACCTTGATAGGCGCTGTAAATGCCTTTAATAAAAAAACCAATTTTGTAAAAAACCAATTAAGTGGGGAATATGGTGGTGTGCCCGATACACAGCGGGCGTATAAAGCCGAGGGTATCAAAACCATTGTAGTTGGTGATCACAATTATGGTGAAGGTTCTTCCCGCGAACATGCTGCTATGCAACCCAGACATTTGGGAGTAGCGGCAGTTCTTGTGAAGTCATTTGCCCGTATTCATGAAACCAATCTTAAAAAACAAGGGATGTTGGCTTTAACCTTTGCTAAGGAAAGTGACTATGACCTTATCCAGGAGGATGACACCTTTAACTTTATTGATATCAATGAATTTGCTCCGGACAAACCTTTGACTATCGAAGTAGTACATGCCGATGGAACAAAGGATCTGATCGAAGCGAAACATACCTATAATCTTCCACAGATTGAATGGTTTCACGAAGGTTCTGCTCTAAATGTAATAAAGAAAGAAAATGCAGCATAAATTGCCGCTTAAAGTAAGTACTGTAACTCCCGATATTCTTCGGGAGTTATTTAGTTTTATAAATCTGTAATATTATGAAAATAAGCAGGAAAACCATATTAAATGTGCTTCTGATGGCTTTCGTGCTTTCTTTTTTTGTAACTCCGCTTGGGTATCATGGTAAAATTTTATTGAACCGAATATTTTCTTTTAGTCCGGACGTAATTGAAGTTAATGAGGAAAAACGAATAACGGATTATAACTGGAAATTGAAAGATGCGAACTGGGAGTTCTTCAATTTTGAAAACTCCAGGGATAATGTCGTTTTTATAAACTTCTGGGCCTCATGGCGATTGCCGTGCGCGGCAGAACTCAAAAGCATACAGAATCTTTACGATAGCTATAAGAATAAGGTTGATTTTTATATAATAACAGATGAGGAAAGGCTCCCGGTAGAAGCGTTTATGAAGGAAAATAAATTTACTTTCCCGGTAACCTATCTAATTATTGGAGAGAGGACTCCCCTGACACTTCTTGAGCCGCCTTCGTCATATATAATTGATAAAAAGGGCTATATTAGGGTGGAACAAGAAGGAATAGCCGATTGGGATAACAAGACTATCTATAACCTCTTAAATGAACTAACAGAACAGAAGTGAAACTAAAAAGGACACAACTAATTAATATTGCCATTATTCTATTGTTGGCGCTTTATTTTTTTACGCCGATAGGTTTTCATGCCAAAGTATATCTTAACAGGTTAATATCTCACAATCCTGTACCTGTTGCAGAGAGAACCCAGGAAGTTCTGGAGGATTATGATTTTAAATTGGTGGATGCAAAAGGTAATAGGGTTAATCTCATGGATTACAAAGGGGAGGTTGTATTTATAAATTTCTGGGCGACCTGGTGTCCGCCATGTGTTGCGGAAATGCCGGATTTACAATTATTATATAACTCGTACGGGGAGAAGGTTACATTTTTGTTTATTGCAAGGGATAAAGAAGAAAGGGTGACAAACTTCTTAGTGAAGAAAAATTATGATTTACCGGTTTATTTTGAATCCGGATTTACACCTAAATCCCTTTATTCGGGAGCTTTGCCCACGACATTCATAATTGGTAAAGAGGGAAATATTGTTGTAGCAGAGACAGGTTCTGCGGATTGGAATGCTGAAAGCGTACGTGATTTATTGGATGGCCTAATAAAATAATAGAATGACTTCTGATATTCTTTTGTAGATCATCTTAAATTAAGTATACGAAACTAATTATTTCTTAAAATACTTAAAAGGAACAATCAGCATACCAAAACACTCGCCTTCTTCTTTACCTATGTGCTTGTGGTGCATTTTATGCGCCCTTCTTACACCCCTTGCATACCAATTATTGGCATTTCTGAACATTTTAAATCTTTGGTGAATAAAAATGTCGTGAACCATGAAGTAAGTTGCTCCATAAGCCATAATGCCAAAGCCTAATGGCCAACCGTACCAAAAGGATGTGTATGTAGCCAGGTAAAAAAATGTCATACTAACAACTGCATAAAAAATAAAGAATGCATCATTGCGTTCAAACCACGAACCATGATCTTTTTTATGATGATCTTTATGTAAGCTCCATAAAAAACCATGCATTATGTACTTGTGAGTAAACCAAGCCATAAACTCCATAAAACTAAATGTACCCAGGAAAATTAAGATCCAAATTACAATTTTCATGCTAATATAAGTTCAGTTTATAATTTACATAGGACTTTGCAAGAAGTCCGAATTTTTGATAATTAGGTACCCGTATCCGCGCATTTTTAATTTCCATCGACGGAGTTTTTTGTAATTTACGAAGCAATTTATAGTAGTATTTATAGGCCGTATAAACACCAAATTTTGCTTCATTGGGAAGTTGGACTATTCCTTCATATCCCCTTTTAAAATCCGCTTTTATTTCTTCAACAATTCTCAGTTTGGATGCTTCATCCAACTCCAGGAGGTTTGTATTTGGAAAATAGGAACGGTTTAAATGCTCATAATCTGCCTTTAGGTCCCTGAGAAAATTCACTTTTTGAAACGCAGAACCTAACGCCATGGCAGAATCTTTTAGGGCTTCATATCGTTCATCATTCCCATTGACAAAAACACGAAGGCACATTAAACCCACTACATCTGCGGATCCGTAAATGTATTCTTTAAATTCCGCTTCTGTACTGTAGACACTCTTGTTCAGATCCATTCTCATACTTTTCATAAATGAATCAACCAAATGATGCGGAATTTTGTATTTATGGTAGGTATGTTGAAAGGCATTTAATATAGGATTAAGGCTAATCTTATCTACAAGGCTCCTCTCAAGATCCTTTTCAAAATTATTAAATAAGGTTTCTTTATCATAATCGTGGAAGGCGTCGACTATTTCGTCTGCACATCGAACAAAACCATATATGTTGTATATATCGCCCCTTATGGAGGAAGATAACATTTTTGTAGCGAGCGAAAATGATGTACTGTAAGATTGGGTCACATTTTTGCTGCATTCATAGGAAATTTGATCGAAAATTGCTTTCATTTACTATAAATTAATATTTTACTCCATTAACTCAGAAACTAATTTTCCTGAAATTAAAGAAGGAGGAACTCCTGGCCCGGGTACAGTTAATTGTCCGGTGAAAAATAAATTATTAATTTTTTTACTCTTCAATCCAGGTCTCATAAAAGCTGTTTGCGATAATGTATTTGCCATACCATAAGCATTTCCCTTATATGAGTTGTACTGTTCTTTAAAGTCGTTGACACAAAAAGATTTTTTAAATATAATATTATTTTCTACACGCTGCCCAGTACGTTCCTGGAATCTTTTTAAGATAATTTCAAAGTATTGGTCCCTAAGTTCTGGGGTATCTTCCAATCCCGGGGCTATTGGAATTAGGAAAAAACCTGTTTCATTATTAGTTGGTGCCATGCTTTTGTCTGTTACAGACGGGAAGTTTGCATAAAACAAAGGCCTGGATGGCCATTTTGGATTATCATAAATCTCAGTGGCGTGCTCGCCGAAATCTGTGTCAAAAAACAGATTATGATGTTGAATATTATCTAATTTTTTATCAAAGCCAACAAAGAAGAGCAAGGAGGATGGTGCAAAAGTTTTTCTCTGCCAATATTTTTCAGAATATTGCCTGTATTGTTTATCCAGAAGGGTTTCCGTATGATGATAATCAGCTCCACTTAATACCATATCGGCATCTATTGTCTCAGAATTTACGATAATCCCTGTGGCCTTACCGTCTTTAACAAGGATTTTATCTACAGCACTGTCCGTATGAATGGTAACACCTAATTCCTGAGCTAAACTTTTCATTGCAATGATTATCTGGTACATTCCACCCTTGGGATGCCAGGTACCGAGTCCAAAATCTGCAAAGTTCATAAAACTGTAAAATGCCGGAGTTTTATTAGGTTTCGCCCCAAGGAATAACACCGGAAATTCCAATGTGGAAATGAGTTTCGGGTTTTTAAATTTTTTTCGAACTTCCTGACTTATAGTTTTAAAGAATTGGTCTACCCTAATCACTGTATCCTTGGTTACCAACTCTAAAGGAGAAAGCCCCGGGCGATAGACTATTTCATTAATGGCAATATCATAGTTACTTTGGGCCTTGGCTATAAATTTTTTAAGATGTTTGGAACTGCCTTTTTCAATTCGTTCAAATTCCTCGCAAATTTTATCCATACAATCCCCAATAGTTATAATATCATCATCAAAGAAAATTTTATATGCCGGACTTAATTTATCCAATTGGTAATAGTCTGAGGTTTTTTTTCCAAAATCGGCAAAGAAGCGATCAAAAATATCGGGCATCCAGTACCAACTTGGACCAATATCAAAGGTAAACCCATCTTTAGAAAGTTGCCGCGCCCTTCCACCTACAGTATCGTTCTTTTCGAAAAGACTAACATCAAAGCCTTTTTTGGCCAGATAGCAGGAAGCCGAGAGTGAAGAAAACCCAGATCCAATGATTACAACTTTTTTTTTGTTGCTATTCATGGTTTGACGGCTATTTAAAATTTATAATGCTTTAGACAGTTGTTCAACAGATGCAAAGGTACGAATGTATGGCGGAAGTTTTTCTTTATTTATATGACGAATTTGCCTACCCAAAACCCATAATTTAGAGTTACTCTTATCTCTCATTACTGTGAAATCATCAATATATTTACCCAATCTGTCCTTAGTTGGTACCACGGTGAAGTAAGACACATAATGTATATTTGTGTAATAATTCTGGAGGTCTACAAGGTTTTCCAGAGGCATTGTCTGCCCCAAATAAATTGTTTTATAACCGCGTAAAAGTATTTCATAATTAATAAATAATAGCCCAATTTCATGAATTTCATTTTCAGGTAGAAAAAGAACAAATACCTTTTCATTGTTAATTGGCTCCATCAACTGTAATTTTTCGGTACTCGTGTAAATCTTCTGTTTAATCAAATTGGTAATAAAATGCTCATGTGAAGGGCTTATTGTATCTGTCTGCCAGAGCAACCCAAGCTCATTTAACAAAGGAATGAAGTACTCCCAAAAAATTTCCCGAAATGATTTTTCCCCAAGAAGGCTGTTATAAGTATTTTGGAACAAGGAGAGGTCAAAGTTAATCATGGACAATTTAAAAGCATTAATTGCATGATTTTTAGTGCTGCTTTTGGCCACAATCTCTCTCACAACAAGAGGAATATCTGTCTCCTTTAGTTTTGCAATCTTAGATATTTTGTATCCGTTATTGTAGAGAAGAGTGATATTCAGCAATTTCTGAAGACTGGACAAACTGTATGTCCTGATGTTCGTGCTGGTTCGCTCAGGTGATAATAGCTGGTATCTCTTTTCCCAGATTCGAATTGTATGTGCTTTTATACCGGACAGGTTTTCCAAATCCCGGATACTAAAAGATTTTTTTACATTGTTCATGATTTATAAATAATCGTTAAACAAATTTACAATTTTATAAGCGGAAGTATTTAATAGTTTCGTTAATTTTTTCCGAAGGAATCAGTAAAAAATTGATTTTTTTTAGTTTATGTCACTAAATTTTGAAAAATTCTATTAGAATTGGATATATTTAGCCTTGTTAATCTAGGAAAATTATGTCAAAAAAAACCACCCAAACCAGAAAGCAGTTTTTAAAGAATATAGGAGCCGGTACATTGGCTTTGGCAAGCACTCCTGCACTAATAGGCGCGGGAACAGCCCCTAGAATTTCTTACTTAAGCAGAAAAAAATACAGCGCCAACAGCAATATACAAATTGCGCTGATTGGTGCCGGGGGAATGGGCTCGGAAGATACTAATACGGCCTTAAAACATGATGGGGTAAAGCTTGTAGCCGTGTGCGATCTTTATGATGGTCATCTTGAAAGGGCTAAGGAAAGATGGGGCAAAGATCTGTTCACTACCAAACAATATAAGGAAATACTGGCCCGGAAAGATGTGGACGCGGTTATTATTGGAACCCCTGATCATTGGCACAAGCAAATTTCAATAGATGCCATGCGTGCGGGTAAGCATGTATATTGTGAAAAACCAATGGTCCATTCTTTAGACGAAGGACCTGACGTTATTAAGGCCCAGAAAGAGACCGGTATGGTATTCCAGGTCGGTAGTCAGGGGATGTCTTCCTTAGGTAATGAGAAGGCAAAAGAGTTATTAGCCCAGGGAGCAATAGGGGATATAAATTATGCGGAAGGTTTTTGGGCAAGAAGAAGTCCTACGGGCGCCTGGCAATATAATATTCCAAAGGATGCTTCTCCTAAAACGGTAGATTGGGACACTTTTTTAATGAATACAAATAAGCGACCTTTTGATGCTACCCGATTTTTTAGATGGAGAAACTACAAAGACTATGGAACCGGGATGTCTGGCGATTTGTTTGTGCATCTTTTTTCCAGCCTTCATTTTATCACCCAATCAAAAGGCCCTAATCAAATTTATTCATCCGGAGGGTTGCGTTACTGGAAAGACGGCAGGGAAGTACCTGACGTACTACTCGGGGTATTTGATTATCCCGATTCTGATGAACACCCTGCTTTTAACCTTTCACTGCGCTGTAATTTTGTAGATGGTACTTCGGGAACAACGTATTTGAGGATTGTAGGAAGTGAGGGTTCTATGGATGTTCAATGGACCAAGGTAATTTTAAGAAGAAATAATGAGCAATTTGATAATGACCCGTTTTTTCAGGCCAAAGCCTCGCAAACCGGGACAACCAGTTCCAGAAGAAAGATGCTTCCTCCTGAAGAAATTGTTTTTGAGGTAGAGGACGGATATCAGGGAGCCCACTATGATCATTTTAGTAATTGGTTCAATGCTATCAGAGGAGGCAAAGCTGTATCGGAAGATGCTGTATTTGGCTATCGGGCGGCGGCTCCGGCTTTAGCGTGCAACGATAGTTATTATTTAGATAAAGCAATTAAATGGGATCCTGTTGGGATGAAACTCCTTTAAATTTTAAGATTATGAAACTACGAATTGTAATAATAGGATTGCTGCTTTTGGTGGGAGCATGCAAGAATACTGAGAAGAAAAAAGTGGAAAAACCTACTGCAGAAGAAGATGAAGTGGTAGCAAGTGAATGGGTAGATCTTATGGACCCATCAGACTGGAGGGGCTACAACCAGGACTCCCTGCCTTCAAATTGGTCAATTAAAGATAATATTATAGAGTGTTTTGGTGAGGCTGGTGATGTGGGAGGTGATATCATTAGCATGGAAACCTACGACAATTTTGAATTCGCTTTTGAATGGAAAATAACCAAGGGTGGTAATAGCGGTGCTTTTTATCATGTGGTGGAGGATACTATATATCACTCGCCATATGAAACCGGCCCGGAATACCAGTTATTGGATGATGTTGGTTTTGAAGAACCGATTGAAGATTGGCAAAAGACCGGAGCAAATTATGCCATGCATGTAGCCAATGAAAATAAAACCCTGAAACCGGTAGGTGAGTGGAATACAAGTAAGATTGTTTTTAACCGAGGTAAGGCCGAACACTGGCTCAATGGTCAGAAAATTGTTGAATTTGATAAGAATTCCCAGGACTGGTTAGAAAAACGCAATAGCGGTAAATGGAATGACTTTCCTGATTATGGCAAATCCAATGATGGCTATTTAGCGCTGCAAGACCACGGTGCGGGTGTGTGGTTCAGAAATGTAAGGGTAAGACGCTTATAAACAAATTTTAAAAAGAAAAACTGCTTCTGTCTTAAACTGAAGCAGTTTTTTTGTGCCCACGACTGGAGTCGAACCAGCACGTCCTTTCGAACACTACCCCCTCAAGGTAGCGTGTATACCAATTTCACCACGTGGGCTTTACTAAAATTGAGGTGCAAATATAACGAAGAATTTCTTTTTAGAAGCGTATCACTGTTACTTCATGCTTTAAAATATACTATTCGATAAATCAACTAACAAGGATGTAAATGGTGTTTTACAAAGGATCAGGACTTTAGAATATTAGGCAACTCTTCACTGTCTATAATGTATTCCGTGATATTAAAAACTTCTTTTCTGTTGGACCTGAACAATTTTACGAAGTTTGCCATTTTATCTTCAAGGATTCCATGATCTTCCAGAAATTGAGGGTTTGAACTCTGAACCGGATTTTCTACCATCAGTCCCAAATTTCCCTGGTGTATATTTACTTCTTTCATTAAGTCCGCACTTTTATTTTGAATTTCAAATAGATTTTTCTTTATGTCCTGTACCATATTCAGGTTTTCGTCTTTTGTTATCCAAATAATATATTTATCTATCAAATGATGTAAAAACCTAAGGTCATCTTTATAGAAGTCCAGATCTGACTTCCAGTGATCGGTAAGGATATATAGTTCTTGCCATTTAACCTCTCCAATATTATTTTCCTGAGTTGATTTCGTGTCGTCATTCATGATTAAATTATCTTTTGGTTATTAAGCTAAAAGTAGTTCAGCTTAGGTCTAATTTTTATGATATAAGTCATGTTGATCTTTTGTGACCAATATCATATTATTCAGGTGTAAAATGAGGTAAATTGACTTCATATTTAAATGATTTGTTATGGACACTATACTCTATGCTACTGATTGTAACAGGAATTCTATTTCAACACTAATTTATGCCAAGAAACTAAGTGAAACATTAAAAGCCAGGCTGGTGGTATTTCATGTATATGATATTCCCCCTGTGGGCACATCCAATATCAGGTCTTCTGAGCAATTAAAAGTATTGGCAATGAAAGAGCAAAAGGAACTTCTGAAAAACTATTGCCTAACAAATCTAAATCAGGACTTAAAAAAAAATCAACTAAGCTGTGAGGTTGCAGAAAATTCATCAATAAGCAAGGGAATTAGAGACAGAATACAAAAAGATCCTGTTGATTTGCTTATCATTGGCATGAAAGATGAACATTCTGCCCGGGGTTTTTTCAGTGGGAATATTGCGAATAAATTAATAGATAAAAACCTGTGCCCGATACTAATTATTCCTCCTGAATATAGTTATAAAAGCATTGAAAAGATTGCTTACGCCAGCGATTTCGAAGCTGCAGATATTATTGCCATAGAAAAACTGGCGGAAATAGCTGAACAGTACGACGCTGAAATAGAAGTTGTACATATACCCACTTTAGAGGAATATGCTGCTATGCAGCAGATGGAATGGTTTAAAGAATTATTGGAAGCTCAGGTGCCATATAAAAAAATAAGTTTTCACATGGTACTGGCCAATAGTATAGAACAAGGTTTAAGGATGCATATAGGGGATGAGAATGCAGATGTATTAGTTATGTTGGAAAGGGAGAATAAGGGTCTCTTTGCCACTGTTTTTAATAGAGATATTGTTAAAAGAATGGAAACTTTGGTTACTGTTCCGATACTGTGTTATAATTCCTGAATTTGGGATTTGGCTACTAGATTTCAGGAAACAATGGTGCCATCTTCCATTTCTATTATTCGATCTGTGCGTTTTGCAAAATCTAAATCATGCGTTACGACCAATAAAGAAAGCCCTTCCTCTTCTTTTAGCTTCTTAAATATTTGGAAAACGTTTTCGGCATTATAACTATCAAGATTTCCTGTAGGCTCGTCACCCATTAGGATATCGGGATTATTGATAAGCGCTCTTGCAATAGCCACGCGTTGTTTTTCACCACCGGAAACCCGGAAAGCTCTTTTTTTTGCTAAATGTCCAATGTTCAGCATATTAAGTTTCTCCATTGCATCGTGTTCAATTTCCTGAAAGGATTTAGAGGCTAATTTTTTAGCCGGGAGCATTACATTCTCCAGCACAGTGAATTCCGACAGCAGGTAATGAAATTGAAATACAAAACCAATATGCCTGTTCCTGATTTGCGACAATTCTTTATGCGGTTTACCGGTAACGAGTTCTTCATTTAAAAACAGCTCACCTTCATAGTCGGTATCCATAGTGGAAAGAATATAAAGTAAAGTTGATTTTCCGGAACCCGATTTGCCCATAATAGAGGCAAATTCTCCTTCTTTAACGCTAAAGCTAATATCTTTTAAGACATGAAAATCTACAGGTTTTCTAAAATGCTTGTTAATAGTGTTTGTTTCCAGTACCGTTCCCATAATTGTGAATTAGGTTCCGCGAATAATTCGCACAGGATCTATTTTTTTGGCTTTATTAGAGGGTAAATAGCCGGCAATAAATGTAGAAATAAGTGCAAATGTAATTCCGATAACATAATAGCCCGGATTGTAATTTACAGGAAATGTACTAATAGTTGGCAATGCCTCGGTTTCGAACGGAATATTATCGATAACCCTTGATAAAATAAATCCGATTATCAATCCAATAAATCCCCCTGCAACACCAATTATCATGGCCTGACTCATAAATATAAGCTGAACATCTGTTCCCGAAAACCCCGTTGCCTTAAGGATGGCTATGTCTTTCATTTTTTCATAAATAAGCATATTCAGAATATTGTAGATTCCGAAGCCGGCTACTATGAGCAGCGTAATTGAAACTGCATAGGTAATGATATTTCTGATATTGCTACCTGTTTCGAACTGGGCATTTGCTTCATTAATATCAGTGGCTTTAATTTTAAACTGCTTTTCCAGTTGCCTGGCCATGGTTGGAGCTTCTGATAGGTCGAATAGTTTAATATTGATATCGGTAATATAATTCTCTGCCTCTCCAAGTATTCTCTGAACGGTTTTAAGATTCGCAAAACTTTGAACATTATCTATTTCAGCAATTCCGCTCTGATAGATTCCAACGATCTTTAAGGGAAAAACGGTTCCTTTAACGGTGCTTACCTGTATACGGTTTCCAACACTTAATGACATTTTTTTGGCCAGCCCTGATCCCAGTAAAATTCCATTGTCCGTATTTCTAAGTGCCTCCGGGCTACCCGATACAATGTTATCCTGAATATTTGAAAGTCGCACTTCCTCCATAATGTCTACACCTACAAGATTGCCACCTAATTCTATGGAACCGGACAGGTAAAATATCTGTGACCGGAGCTGAGGTGTTGCACCTTTCACATTTTCCTGATCTTTTAAATAATGTAATATGGGAAGTGCATTATGTATATTGAGTTGGCTCTGCTTAGGCTTAATAGAATGTACCACGTTGAAGCCTTCGTCAAATTTGTCGTATAAAGAAATTGGTTGTTCTGCCGAAGGTTCAATTTCATTAAACATGTGTATATGAGGAGTCTGATTTAGAATGAGGTCATCTAACATTCCATTTAAACCGGTCATAAAACTTACTAATGTAATATAGGCTCCAATACCAAACGTAACACCAAGAGAGGCGGTTACCGTAGACTTCATCTTGGTTAACAGATGCGTTTTGGCAATACTTATTATTAACTTCCAGTTAGTCATTCTTTGGGCTTTAATAGGTAGGTATTCACATCCAAACCTGATCGAACTTCAACGCGTTCCATGTCTTGTATCCCCGTTACAATTTCGACAACGCCTTCTTCCGTTCTCACTTTGTTTTCACCAATAAGGTATTCCTTGGGAATAGTCAAGGCACTTTCTTTTTGGGAAACAATAATATTGCCTTCTCCGGCCAATCCCGGATACAGTATTTCAGGCGGGTCTGTAAAAAGTGCTTCGATTTTGAAAGTCTGGGATCGCTCATCTTTTCTCGGATAAATTTTGCTGATAACTGCGGTGTATACTTTTGTCCCATAGGCATCAAGAGTTATCAATGCTGTTTGACCAGTTTTCAACTTCACAATATCAACTTCGTCGACTAACATTTCAATTACAAAATCAGTTGCACTCCCCACAGCGGCAATGGGTTCCATCGTATTAATTATTTCGCCCTGGTTTTTGTATAACGCGTAGAGTTTGCCGTTAATTTTACTTTTTACAGTAAAATCTTTTGTTGCGATTAAAGAAGTCTGATAGTTGTTTTCTGCCTGCCTTAATTTTGTTTTTAATTCTGACTTTGTTCTTTCGAAATTTCCTTTTAGCAAAGCCAGGTTATTACTTGATAATTCATAAGCCAGTTTGCGATTTTCATATTCTATTTTTGATCCAATATTTTGCTCCCAGAGATTTTTTTGTCGTGCAAAATTCACAGAATCATTTTTGTATTTAAGTTCTGCAGCGTTTATTTCATCTATCAGGGCTTTAATTATAGCATTACTACCGCTATAATTCTCTCTTGCCAATTCCAGGTTTAATTTTGCATTTTCGGTGTTGAGCTTAGGGGTGTTGTTAATGATTTGAGCTATGGGTGTGCCTTTGGCCAGGGTATCACCTTCGTCGACGAAATTTTTATCCAGAATACCTCCTACAGCCGCGTATACCTGGTAAAGACTATCTGGTTGAATAGTTACTGATGAATAAACAGATTCTGTGATGGTTACTTCTGAGGGTAGTATCTTTTCCTGGCCATCATTACAGCCTGTAAAGACAGAAATTAAGAGAAAGCTAGAAAGTATTCTATACGAAAAAGGAATGCATCTCATCAAGTTTGTTTTGAGTTATCGGGTATAATTTAACTTGCTAAATATCAACCTTCTCCAAAAGCAATTCAAGTTTTTGTTTTTGCTTTCTGCTCATGGGTAGTTGATGTTGATCTATCTCCACACTTGTACATCCGAATTTTTCTACCTTGTTTAAATTTACAATATATGATCTATGAATCCTAAGAAATCTATCATGAGGTAATTTATCGGAAATTGATTTCATAGAACTTAGCACTATGAGGTTCTCATTTTCGGTGATAATTTTTATGTAATCGCCAAGCGCTTCCACCCATTTAATTTCTTTTATATTGATCTTCCTACTTTTCATGTTGCTCCTCACCTTTAAAAATTCAACTTCTTCCGAAGGCTCACAGACTTTGCCATAATTAATAGATGCTTTCTTAACGGCTTTGTAAAATCGATCGATTTTTACAGGTTTTAATAAATAATCGGTTACTCCATAGTCAAACGCTTTTAATGCGTGATTTGGATTAGCTGTAATAATTATGATCTCAATATTTTTATCTAAAGACTCCAGAAGATCAAAACCATTTATATGGGGCATTTCAATATCGAGCAGAATTAAATCAATTTTGTGATTTTTAATAATTCTGTTAGCATCTATGGCGTTGTTGCATATGCCGGACAAATGCAGGTCATCATGATTATGTACCAGCTTACATATAATAATCTGCTGTACCTTTGAATTCTCTACAACCAATGTATTTAAGCATTTATTTTTCATACAAAAACAAAGTTAAGCGCATTAAGTAAATAAAAGAATGACTTTGATCATTGCCATTTTAGTATTCTGGGACTAAGAATAGTTTTATGGATCGTAAACGAATTGAGAATACTTAAGCATTACTATTCTTAATTTTATTTTACAGCACAGAAATTATCTAAGTCTTTATCCACTTGAAAAGACTTGTTATAAGGTTAAATTGGTAAGAGAAAAATGACATTTGTCACTTTTTATAGTATTTAGATACCTTAGTTTAGCTTTTTTTGAAATAAGATGAAGGAATTAGTAGCTCGCCTAATTTATAGAAGAACAAAAATCAACTTCATTTCGGTAAGCATAGGTATTGTATATCTGTGGTTCGGGATGCTCAAATTCTTTGTAGGGGTAAGTCCCGCTGAGGATCTTGCCAAGGCAACCATTGAGCAGTTGACATTTGGAATTCTTACTCCGGAAATATCCATTATTTTACTTGCAATTTGGGAAACCTTGATTGGATTGTTATTAATAGGCCACCTTTTTGTGAAATTTGCCCTAAAGCTGGCTTTGATCCATATTATCCTGACCTTCTTACCATTTCTTTTTTTCCCGGATCTTGTATTCTCACAAGCACCCTTTGGTCTTACTCTTCTGGGGCAGTATATTATTAAAAATGTAATCATTATGGGTGTTCTTGTTGTTTTGCTGAAAGAAAGTAATCACGGCAGGACTTGAGCCTATTTCTCATTGTTTTTTGGTCAGGTTAATTAGTATCTCTAAATTAGAGGAAGGTGTATCTGTATAATTATGATCAACACCTGTCAACAATGACAAATGTCATAGTTTAACATTATACTCCGTGCGATCTTTAATCTAAACTTTAAATATTCTATTATGACGATAAATATTCAATATGTTCAAATGCCAACCAGTGAATCTATGAGCGCAATTGTAACTTCTAAATTGGAAAAACTGGCAAATAAATATGATTGGATCATTAAGGCAGATGTCTTTTTTAAATTAGAAAATGACCCATCGGGTAAGGGTAAAGTATGTGAAATACAATTGAGTGCCCCGGGCCCAAGAATTTTTGCTAAATCTAGTCAGGATAACTTTGAAAAGGCCGCAGCCACAACAATAAAGGAATTGGAAAACCAACTAAGAAAGAGAAAGGAAATTTTTAAAAAGTATTGAATTAGATACCATAAATAAATTACCATGAACAAAATATTAGTCCCTGTAGATTTTTCGGAACACGCCGCATATGCACTGGAAGTAGCAGCTAAACTGGCAAAAGATTTTAATTCAGAAATTCTTGTACTCCACATGATGGGTCTGTCTGAAGCTTACTTAACCAAAAGTGAATCTGAGGAAGCGGCAGAAGCTCACTTTTATATGAAATTAGCCAAAAAACGTTATGAAACTTTTTTGGATAAACCATATTTAAAAGGAGTTAAGGTTACAGAAATGGTTCAAAACTACAAGATATTCAGTGAGATCAATGAGTTGGCCAAAGAGAGAAATATTGACTTAATAATTATGGGATCTCATGGTGCAAGTGGTGTCAGTGAGATATTCGTTGGTTCCAATACTGAAAAGGTGGTGCGAACTTCAGACATTCCGGTTTTAGTTATTAAAAAACCTACTCCTTCATTTAATCCTGAATTGGTTGTTTTTGCCTGTGATCTTCGCGTTGAGAGTATTAAGGCCTATCATAGTGCCAGGGCGCTTTTTGCTGAATGGAACCTTAAGCTTCATCTGGTATTTGTGAATTTACCCAATGAAGAATTTATGAGTACGGAAGAGATTAGAAAGAAAGCAGATTTATTCATTAAAGTAGCTCACAATGGAGAATTGCCTTCAAATACTGAAATCATATACGTTTCTGATTATTCAATTGAAGGAGGCATTTTTAATCATGCAAATGAGGTAAATGCCGATTTGATAGCCATTCCTACACATGGAAGAAGCGGAATAGCACATTTTTTCAAAGGTAGTATTGGAGAAGATGTAGTTAATCATGCCAAATTGCCTGTAATTACTTTTAGGGTCTAGCGTGACTTACAATATACTTTCGGAGTATTAATTCCTTATTTTAAAGGATGCGTGTTTTTGATAAAAATATTGATATATGTCATTTACTTTCCGAAGCCGTATCGGAAGGAATAATCGTTGTAAATAAAGATCAGTTAATTGTCTCCATTAATAAAAAGGCGTCCCACTTGTTTGAATATACGCATAAAGAGCTTTTAGGGAAACCACTCGCCGAATTAATTCCTGACAAATATAAAAAAGCCCATAAAGAACACGTAACAAAATATTACAGAGATGTAAAGAAGGAAAAAATGGCCGGAGGCCGATGCGTTCATGGGCAGCGAAAATCCGGAGAGGAATTTCCTCTGAATGTCAGATTTAATCCATTTTCCATATACGGGAATACCTATGTCCTGGTCTTAGTTAATGATTTGTCTGAAAGAGTGCAAATTGAAAAAAATCTTGATATAAAAAGTGAGGCCCTGGAAGCTACAGAGAATGGTGTTATTATTTCAGATGCCTTAAAAGAGGATCACCCCATTATTTATGTGAACAAGGCATTTAGGAAGCTTACAGGATATTCAGAATCTGAAGTACTTAACAGAAACTGCCGGTTCCTTCAGAATGATGATAACGATCAAAGAGGGGTTAAAATAATGCGCAATGCCATTAAGACAGGCAAAAAATGTCAGGTTCAGGTGAGGAATTATAAAAAAGACGGCACTCTATTCTGGAACGAGGTATCCATTAACCCAATCCGTAATGAAGAGGGTAAGATCACTCATTTTGTAGGAATACAAAATGATATTACCAAACGAGTAAAAGCTGAAGAAGAAATAAGACATTTCTTAAAGATTTTTGATGATTCACTAAACGAAATTTATGTTTTTGATCCAGAAACACTAAGATTTTCACATGTGAATTATGGCGCTAAGAAAAATACCGGTTATAGTTCAAGAGAATTAAGAAAAATGACCATTAAGGATTTAATTACCGGTATTTCGGAAGATAGGCTAAGGGAAATTCTTGATCCCTTGAATTTAAACAACCATAAGAAAGTTACTTTCGAAACCCTTTTCAAGCGCAAGGATGGAACTACTTACCCTGTTGAAGTTCATTTACAATCTTCCAACCTGGAGGATAAAGTATTAACAGTAGTTATTGCTCTTGATATCTCCGAAAGAAAAAATTATACTCAAAATCTCGAGAAAACCGTTGCGCGCAGAACCCAGGAGCTCAATGATGCTTTACTAAAAGAAAAGGAACTAAGTGATCTCAAGACTAAATTCCTTTCCATGGTTTCTCATGAGTTTAAAACTCCTTTAAGTACTATTCTAACCTCGGCTACATTGGTTGGCAAATATACCGCAGCTGATCAGCAGGAATTAAGAACTAAACACTTGAAATCGATTACCAGCGGCGTGCATTATCTTACTGGTATATTGAATGATTTTTTGTATATGCTGCTTAAGACCGGCCAAAAAATCAACTATCCTATGAATATTGAGGATGTAATTGTACATCAGGATGAGAAGATTGTTTCATTGGTATTAACTAATTTATTGCACAACGCCATTAAGTATTCTCCGGAAGAAACTGAAATAGACCTACAAATTAATTTGGATGAAAATACGATTTATTTCCATATTATAGACAGGGGAATTGGTATTCCAAAGAAAGATCAGAAACACATATTTGAGCGATATTTCAGAGCCGATAATGTTCTTCTCACCCAGGGAACCGGAATAGGTCTTAATATTGTCAAATCTCATGTTGAAAATCTCGGGGGGGATATTAGCTTTAAAAGTGTGGAAAACAAAGGGAGTACATTCACAGTAACACTCCCATCCGGTGGCAATGGTGAAGAATTCTAGAAAATAGTTCTTGTGCCTTGAGGTTCTTTTTAAACCTTAATAGCTGTAATTATGATGAAAAAGATCTTATTAATTGAAGATGATAATGCTTTAAGGGAGAGCACGGCAGAATTATTGGAATTGGCAAATTACAAAGTCCTTACCGCCCCCGACGGTGAAAAGGGAGTTTTGATGGCCAAAGCCAGCCACCCGGACGTTATTATTTGTGATATAATGATGCCAAAACTAGATGGCTATGGGGTTTTAAAGGCTTTGTCTGGTGACAATAAAACCAATACAATCCCTTTTATATTTCTATCCGCTAAAACGGAGCATAAAGATGTTAGGCTGGGAATGGAAATGGGAGCAGATGACTACCTCACTAAACCATTTGAAGAATCGGAACTTATTGGTGCAATTGAAAGCAGGATTGCCAAGGCCAACATTCTCAAAGAGGCGCAACAAAATATAATAGACCTTGATGCAGGAATTGATCAGCGGGTCAGGAACATTCATCAGCTTAAGAATTTTATTGATGATAATGGAGAGGAATTCCGGTTTCAATTGGGTGATACAATATACCGCGAGGGCGACAACTCCAATTTGGTTTATCTGGTGATAGAAGGGAATGCAAAAACCCATAAGCTGGATGAACAGGGGAAGGAGTTAATCACTGGAATTTACAGGTCGGATGATTTTTTTGGTTTTACAAGTTTTACAAAGAATATACCCTACCAGGAATATGCTACTGCCATGGAAGATTCTGTACTTATTGGCCTACACAAGGATCAGTTAAAAATGGTTTTAGAGCAAAATAGCGAATTGGTTCTGGAGTTATTACAGCTTTTATCTGAAGACCTTACACAGATTAAAGATCAGTTACTCCAAATGGCCTATGGTTCTGTACGTAAAAAAACGGCGTCCACCTTACTTAAGTTTGCAGAGAAGTTGCAGGAAGATGAAGCTGGCAATATTCACGTTTTAAGGAGTGATCTGGCCAGTGTTGCCGGAATGGCTACGGAAACCCTGATAAGAACCTTATCTAACTTTAAGAAAGAGGGAATAATTGAGATTAAAGACCGGGACATCAAAATTTTAGATATGGATCGGTTACAAAGGATTCCATATTAATTTTTGATAATGAAAAGTTGATGTACATGATGGTAGTCATTTTACGGTTATTATAGTGATTGTAATTTTGTTTTTCAACAAATCAGACTAAGATGAAACGAATTTTAATCCCGACAGATTTTTCAAAGAATTCAAGTAATGCCATAAATTATGGGCTTGAATTATTTAAAAAAACAAAATGTATTTTCCACATAATCCATATCAATCCAATTCCTCCCTATTCAGGTGCCGGGACATCAGTTAAAGGTAGCTCCGTAATGTTAAAGGAAACGGTTTTGACTCAAAGTAAAAAGGACCTTAAAAAGCTATTAGAATATATTGAAGAACAGCACCATAATGAACTGCATTCCTTTGTTTCAACAGCAAAATATGACTTTTTCACAGACGGCATAAAGAGGGAATTAGAAGATAAAAAGATTGACCTTATTATCATGGGTACTAAAGGTGCTTCCGGACTTAAAAAAGTAGCCATGGGAAGCAATACCGGTGATGTGATAACTAAGGTAAAATGTCCTTTATTGGCAGTACCCGAAAATTCTACATACAAAACACCTAAAGAAATAGCCTTCCCAACAGATTTTCATATTGCATATGATGTCAAAGTTCTGGACACTCTGGTTGAAATGGCGGCTATGAATAATTCTATTTTGAGAGTTGTTCATATTTCTAAAAAAGGTGAAGTTTTAACTGAAGATCAATTGAGAAACAAAGATTTTTTACATGATTATCTTCGGGGTATAGATCATAGTTTTCACACCTTAACAGGATCCAAATTGGAAACGTCTATTCAGTGTTTTGTAGAAAGCAGAGATATAGACCTTGTAGCTATGGTGGCCAAAAATCTAAACTTTTTTCAACGAATTCTCTTCACGCCGGCAGTTGAAGAAATTAGTTACCATACAGATATTCCTTTCCTGGTATTGCATGAATGATAACTGGCAGAAGTTTATAAGCTTTTAATTCCTTATAGGTTTCAGTTAACTATCTATAGGATTCAACGATATTAATTATTTCATTTTTTGGTAAAACCCCTGATTGTCTCCATAGCTGCTTACCATCTTTAAACAGAAGCATTGTGGGAACACCCCTTACCTGATATTTGGAAGCAATGGACTGATTTTTATCCACATCTATCTTAACAATTTTGATAGTATCACCCAATTCCTCTTTGACCTGTTTTAAAATGGGCCCCAGCGTTTTACATGGACCGCACCAATCTGCATAAAAATCTACAAGCACGGGAATATCACCAGATGTTAATTTGCGAAAATTTTGTTTCATTTTTTTTAATTACATGTAGCTAATTTAAAAAATTTAAAGAGTTGATTAACTGATTAATGTCATGGTTTCCTGTACTGCTAAGTAGTACTTTTAATGCAGTACATAAGATGAATTAGTTATGCGAAAAGTAGTAGTGCCAACAGATTTTTCTAAAAATGCATTTAATGCACTCAAATATGCCTGTCAATTATTTAAATATACCAGGACTGACTTTTTTATTTTGCATGCTTATGCTGATGAGGTTTATCAACAAGACCGGATTGTTAAACGAACTTCCTTGGACGAACTCAAGGAGGTAACCTACAAAAATTCTGAAAAACAACTTGCAAAAATAATCAAAGATATATTTGAGTATTCACCCAATCCAAAGCATAAATTTAAATCAATTTCAGCCTTTGGGACACTTACAGATGAGATTAATGACCTCATTAATCTGGAGAACGCGGATATTGTGGTAATGGGTACAAGAGGTGAGTCTAATGACAGAACCATAACCTTTGGCAGCAATACTGTTCAGGTTTTAAAGTATGTGCAATGCCCTGTTCTGGCTATTCCCGAGAATTACAAATACCATCCTCCAAAAGAACTTTTATTTCCTTCAGATTATTTGGTGCCTTATAAAAGGCGAGAATTAAAACTAGTATGCGAATTAACCGGTTCCTTCAAGTCATCTATTCATATGCTTTATATTAATTCTAATAAGAAACTATCGCTTCGACAAGAAGATAACATGAGTTTTATAAAAGAATGCTTGTATAAAGCTAACCTGTATTTTGAAACAACTGAAGGAAAGGATAAGACAATTGCAATCACAAAATACATTGTCCATAAAGAAATAGACATTCTCATAATGGTTAATTCAAGACGTTCGCATCTAGAGCAAATGTTGCATCAATCCACCATTGAAAAAATAGGGTTACATATAAAAATACCATTTTTGGTTTTACAAAATCTGTCTCGTTAACATTTAAAATTCGTACCAATGAAAAAAGTAATTCTTCCTACCGATTTTTCTTATAATGCATATAATGCTATCTCTTATACGATGAACCTGTTAAAGGATGAGGAGGCAACTTTTTATCTTTTAAATACGTACACGCCTGCTATTTACCAAACAGAATATTTGCTGCACAGTCCGGGTCAGATTGGTCTGGGAGATATTTATCAATCAGAATCTATAAATCAGCTTGAAGAGCTTCAAAAACAACTACAAAAGGAGTTTGAGAATCCAAAGCATACCATATTAACGCATTCTGCTTTCAATATCCTTGTTGATGAGGTGTCTTCAATGGTTGCAAATGAAGAGGCCGATATGGTGATAATGGGCACGCAGGGAGCAACCGGGGCAAAGGAAATTTTCCTTGGCACACATACTGTTCATGTCATTAAGAAAGCAACTTGTCCTGTTATCGCAATACCTTCAGATTTTGATTATGAAAAGCCCCTAGAAATACTATTTCCTACAGACTACGAAGTTGCCTACACTGAAGAACAGTTAAAGGCTCTTCTTGATTTAGCTGAATTACACAAATCCAGAATTCAGGTAATACATATTTCCAGTGGTTACGACCTTACCGAAGTTCAATCGGAAAATAAGGCCAAACTGGAAAAATTATTAGGAAAGATCCCTCATTTGTTCCATGACCTGCCTAGTCAGGAAATTATAACAGGAATAAATAATTTCCAATTAAAAAACAAGATGAATATGTTGGTAATGATCCAGAACAAACACACTTTCCTTGAAAGTCTTTTTATAGAACCTGTTATCAAGAAAATAGGGTTTCATGTTAGCATACCTTTTATGGTAATTACCTAATGTAAATCAGAAAATTTAATGAAAAATATTCTTGTTGCAACAGACTTTTCGCATAGTTCCTATAATGCGCTCTTTTATATCAAGCAATTATTTCAAGATTACAATTGTTCATTCCATATTCTTAATGCATACACTGAGCATACACCCCTTAAAAGCAATAGCCTGGCCGCAGGTCGTAAACTAAGTTTATTACAACAATTGGGCGAGGAATCTATGGAGGGGCTTAATGGATTTTTACATAAAATAAATCTTGATTCAGGAAATCCCAGGCATCATATTAGTATTCATTCAAAAAATGAAACTTTGACTGATGCATTAAAACAAGCCATTAAAGAAACCAGTGCCGATCTCATTGTAATGGGCAATAAAGGGAAGACGGGAGCCAAATCTATATTTCTGGGAAGCAGCGTAATTAATGCTATAAATGCCGTTAAGGATTGTCCCATATTAACTATACCGGGGGAAATAGAGTTCATGTTACCTACAGAGATTGCTTTTGCAACAGATTACAAACAGAGTTACAATGCCAGAGTTTTGCAGCCACTTCAAACATTGGCATCAAATTGTAGTTCTAACATTTGCATAGTACATATAAATGAAGAAGAAAGACTTAGCCCGGTTCAGAAATCAAATTTATATACACTAAGGGAGTATTTAGGTCAAATAAGACATACGATTCATTGGATGCCCGATTTTACTAACAAAACCAAGGCAATAACTGATTTCATTGATGAATTGGGTATTGATATGCTGGCAATGATTCGTTACCAACATGGTTTTTTAGAGAAATTAACCCGCGAACCCGTAATAGAAAAGGTTAGTTTTAATATCAATATACCATTTCTTATACTCCCATACACAGACTGATAACCATCATTTTACAAATGATGATTCGGATTAAGATTATAGGGGCATTATAATTTGGACATAGGAATTCAATAGTAACTCACAACAATATAGCCATGAAGAAAATTGGAATTTGGTTAGATAAGGAAAAGGCACATCTGGTAACACTACAAAATGAAGATATTAGATTCAATACTGTTTATTCAGAAATTGATTTCTTCAACCCAAAGGGCGGAGCACGCTCTAAGACCAGATGGGGTCCACAGGATGTTGTTCAGGACAGCAAATATCTGGAAAGAGAGAAACATCAATTGAGACAATATTTTAAGGAATTGGCTAAGACAATAAAAGATGCGCAAGCCATAGCAATTTTTGGTCCGGCAGATACTAATGCCAAATTTTACAAAGAATTAAATGAAAATTATAAAACTCTGGCATCAAAAGTCAAAACTGTGGAGAAGGCAGATAGTATGACTGAAAATCAGGTCAAAGCATTGGTAAGGGAATATTTTAATAAATAAAGTATCGCTTAGGATATTATAATTACGTTTTGGACCACCTTAATTAGAGTATATAATGGCAAATGAAGATTTTTTCATTATTAAAGCTTCGGGGGACAAAGTGCTATTCTCGGAAGAGAAGTTACGCTCTTCTTTAAAGCGAAGTGGGGCAGACAGTAAATTAATTTCCCAAATTTTAACTCTAGTCAAGGAAGAATTATATGATGGAATTACAACCAAAGAATTATATAATAGGGCCTATAGCTTTCTAAGACGCAAGAAACCGGTTTACGCATCAAAATATAAACTAAAAAAGGCCATATATGAGTTGGGCCCTACTGGTTTTCCATTTGAAAAGTTTTTAAGTTCGGTATTAAAGTATTCGGGATACAAAACTGAGGTTGGCAAGACTGTTGTTGGTAAATGCGTAAGTCATGAAATAGATGTGGTTGCTGAAAAAAACGGATCTATTATAATTATTGAGTGTAAATTTCACGGAGAACAGGGTCGCAATTGTAATGTTAAGATTCCTTTATACATTTATTCCAGATATCAGGATATTAAAAATACTGAGGATAACAGTATTTCAAATATCAGGGAGCCCGATGAATGCTGGGTAGCCACAAATACACGATTTACCAAAGACGCTATAATTTATGGTAATTGTACAGGGCTTTATCTTCTTAGTTGGGACTATCCAAAAGGAAATAGCATAAAAGATCGTATAGACAGGCTTGGGCTATATCCCATTACAGTTTCAACACTTTTGACGAAAAGAGAAAAACAATTTTTGTTAAGCAGAGATGTAGTATTGTGTCGTCAATTGTTAAAAGATAGTTTCTACCTGGACCACTTAGGGGTGTCCGATACAAGGAAAACTAAAATTCTCAAAGAAGTAGGATCGCTTTGCAAGTTTTGATACCATTAAATTGAAATAATGGTTAAAGTACATTTTTTAGGGGCTTCGGGTACTGTAACCGGATCTAAATTCTATCTCGAAAGTTCTGAGAAGAATATTCTCATAGACTGCGGTTTGTTTCAGGGGAGGAAAGATCTTAGAATTTCCAATTGGAAACCACTGCCCGTTCCGGTTAGTTCAATAGATATTGTTTTATTAACACATGGTCACCTGGATCATACAGGCTACTTGCCCAGATTAGTAAAAGCGGGCTTTAAAGGTATTATTGTTGGAACTGCTCCTACACTGGCAATTGCCAGAATAATATTGCTCGATAGCGCAAAGATAAATGAGGAAGAAGCAGAAATTGCAAATAGGGAGGGCTATAGTAAGCATAAGCCGGCAATGCCATTGTACAATTTACAAGATGCAGAAAATGCAATAGATTTATTCAGGGTGGAAGAATTGAACCAGTGGGCGCAACTTTCTGAGAATATCCGTTTTAGATTCAGATATAATGGGCACATAATTGGTAGTACCTTTATTGAATTGGAAATTTCCGGGAAGCGTTTTGTTTTTTCAGGTGATGTTGGAAGGCCAGACGATTTATTGTTGGACTCACCGGTTAAGCCTGAGTGGGCCGATTTCCTTTTTGTTGAAAGTACCTATGGAAACAAATTACATCCCCCGGATAAGGTTGAAGACAGATTGATTTCACTCGTAAATAAAACACTATACGAAAGAGGTAATCTCCTTATTCCTTCTTTTGCAGTAGAACGTTTGCAATCGTTGATGTATTTATTCTGGAAACTTTATAAGAAGAATAAAATACCTAATATTCCCATTTTTGTTGATAGCCCTATGGGCAATAATGTACTTACCATTTTCGAACGATTCCCCGACTGGCATAAATTGTCGGCAAAGGAATATAGTGCAATGTGCGGGCATGTAAATATTATTGATTCATATAGACAAACCTGGGAAACAATAGACGATCCCAGACCAAAAATTATTATTGCCGGAAGTGGCATGGTTACAGGGGGAAGAATTCTCACCTATTTACAACAAATGGTAGATATTCCGAATACCAATATTTTACTGGTTGGTTACATGGCCGAAGGAACACGCGGAAGGGCCCTTTTAGAAGAGGCTAGTGAGATTAAGATCTTTGGAAAATATTATGACGTAAAAGCCAGTGTTTATCACGAAGAAAGTCTGTCGGCCCACTCAGATCAAAAAGAGTTGCTGGACTGGATGGCTTCCATAAAAAATATTCCGGAACGCGTTTTTTTGATACATGGAGAGCAGGAAGCTTTAGATGAATTCAAGGATAAAATAGAAGAGATCTATAAATGGAATGTCCAAATTCCGGAATTATTTGAAACCGCAGAGCTTATTTTTTAACTGGCACATGATTTAGATCATTGTCCTTACTTTAAATCGGAAGTAGTTTTAAAATATAGGATTCATTTTGATGAAGAATAAAACGGAAGATAGCAAACTAAATGCACTGGAAAAATTCCATATAGATTCACAACAATGGAAATCCTCCTTTCATTTAATGAAAGATGAATTGCTGTTTATTGAAGAATTGCTTCACTCCTATGTTTTTGAACCCGATACACCTAACTTGTTTGAGCGTTTACAGGATTATCTCGAGCGACTTAAGACGATTAATGAGTATAAAACCAGATTAGAAGGACAAATAGTACAACATGAAAATAAACTGGGTGGTGCTTTGGAATGTAAGTATGGTCAGGGAGATGAAGATGTACATGCTGAACATGAGCAACTAAAAGCTAATGTGGTGAATTGTTTACAACAATTTCAAGTCCTGAAATCAGAGGTATTCAATTATGCCGGGGGCATTTTAAAGAAGCGAAGACCGGACTAATTCTAATTGAAATAACTCCGCAATACTCCTGATAATTATCATTTCTTATTGTTATCCTATTGGCTAAATTGTAATCAAATAAGTAATAATCCTAAACAATATCAAAAAAGAATATTATACCAGACATCAACACATTAAGAGTTTAAACAAGTGCTATTTTAAAATTTAACAAAATGAATATCAAAGATAACACCCATCGGTATATAGAATGGATAGATCCTGAAGAGATGCACAGGGCAACCGTCCTTTGGCTTTCAGAAGTAAAATTTATGAGAGATGAGCAAATGTTTTTAAACAATTTGGTAAAACATTATACTGTACAATTAGTGGATTCAAAAGTCTTTGGAAAAAGTAAAGAAATTGTTTCCAAGCTTACTGATCTTGAAAAGGAATCCATTTCTCTAATGAAAAAGATACAGGCACACGAAAATAAATTGGAAATAATGATTGACGACGTTGATCAGTTAGAATTAGAAAAGGCCTATAGGGATACACATAGAGAATTAACCAGCACTATGGATCGTTACAAGGAAGAATACATGCAGATTAAAACAGGGCTTTTTGATTTAGTTTCAAGTGTACTAAAGAAAGAAAAACAAAAGCGATTATTAAATTAATTTAAGCAAATGAAAAAGGCACTGATTGTAGTTGCATTATTAGTTATGGGATGTTCGTCTACGGAGTTGGTAGATAGTTGGAAAAACCCCGACATCGTAATTTTCGATGCCAGCAAAGTGCTTGTCGTTGGCATGACATCTAATCTCAAAGGGCAGGAAGATTTCGAAACTAAAATGAAGCGCCAATTTACTAAAAGGGGCGTGGAAGCTATGCGCAGCATAGATTTGTTTGATGTAGGATTTACGGATTCAGAAAGGTCTGAGGAAGAACTTGATGATGTTGAACAATCACTATTAGACAAGGATTTTGATGCTATTTTATTTACTAAAATTCTGGGAGCTGAAGATAAACAGACTTTTAGAAAAAACATGGCCGATTTGGATAGTTATTACGGAACATTCAAAGAAGACTATATCTCTCATCAGGATATATATTATGATGAAAATTATTATGATGAGTATAAAGTATATCGAGCAGAGACTTCCCTTTATTGTATTTGTGTTGGCAAGGAACGCCAACTAATATGGCGCGGTATAATTGATATTACAGATCCTTCGAATATTAAAAATACGGTGGATGATTATGTAAAACTTGTTGTTTTTGCCCTGGAAGAACAAGATTTGATTTTCCACAAAGAAGAAGACAACGAAGCTACATCAAGCCTTTAATTGTCCAATTCTATTGATTAAGTCTGGTCATCTTTCATAAAATTTACTTTTGGTAACCCCTATGGGTTGTAAGTGTGATTTTGCGTTTTACGTATTAATTTAATTTGTAATTTAAACGTCAAAAGAAACCCTCATCATGCGACGTGTAATCGTAGATTTCAAAAAATTAAACAAGGATATTCTTGATCTCCTTGTAACCAAATATCCGGATGGGTACGATGATGACGATATTATCACTTTTAAAAACACTCTGAACGAAATAGTAGAATGTGTAGAAGTCAGGACGGATGATACAGTTTACTTGGTAAAAGTTAGCAAACGTCTTGTAGCGGCAATGGAAGATCATGACCTGGATGAAGATGAAATAATAGAAGAAGATGTTGAGAATGAATTACCAATAGAAGACATAGATGATGAGGAAGAATAAAGGAACAACTCTTATTTAGTCGATTAAAAGTTACTCACTAACCAAAACTAAACAATGAATTCAAAATTTCATCTTGCCCTCCCTTGTATCAATATTAAAGAAACTAGGAAATTTTATCTGGAAATCCTTAAGGCAGAATCAGGAAGATCGGGAGAGAATTGGCTTGACATAAATCTTTATGGAAACCAATTGACTTTTACCCAGGCAGGAAATTTTAATTTTGACTTTAAAAGTTACCGATTTGGTGATCATGTACTTCCCTCATTCCACTTTGGAGTAATAGTTAATGCAGGGGTATGGAAGAATTTGTATGGCAGATTGTCAGAAATGGATCTTGAAATAACAACAGAAGCTACTTTTTTGAAAGATAGGACAGGGGAACATTTGTCTTTTTTTGTACGCGACCCAAATGATTATATGGTGGAGTTCAAAAGTTTTATGAGGGAAGGTGAGATTTTTGCAACTGATTATTAGTAACTAGTAACTTACAAATTAGTTGACAGTGGCTAGTTATTGCATCTTTCTAAATAACCGATGGAGTAATAATTTAACCTTAAGTTCATCTTGGTTCCTGGCCGTACAATACTTACTTAAATTTAAAAATAGATATCCTTAAAGATGAATTTCTCCTTTTCCCAATTAAAAATGTTTTTTGTTTTTGCTTTACTTTCTATAGCATTTAGCAATTCACAAACTTCAGCCGGATACGACTTGTGGTTGGGGAACTCCGAAATAAGAGAGCCAACAATATTATTGGAGTATCAAAACTTCACAAATTCTATATTTTTCTCAGGAGGCAATAGCATTCTTCTAAATGCGCAAAAAGAACTTGTCAAGGGTCTTAAGGCGATACTGGGACGAGAATCCGATGTTCAGGATTTTCCAAATTTATTGAATACTATGTGGGTGGCTAAGAAAGATGGTCTTAACCAGGAGTTACAGAGTGCACTAAAAGGCAATTTTGAACAGATTGGCAAAGAAGGTTTTATTATTAAATCTGTCTCAGTAGATGGAAAGAATATTTTATTGATTTCAGCGAACGAAGATATAGGGATACTTTACGGAGTATTTAAATTTTTGCAATTGATGAAAATGCAAAAATCACTCGATGAGATTAATCTCATAGAAGCACCAAAAATTGATTTGCGAATGCTTAATCATTGGGACAACCTTGACCGCACCATAGAACGCGGATATGCCGGGTTTTCGCTTTGGAACTGGCAGAAACTTCCCGAATATAAAGATCCGCGTTATGAAGATTATGCCCGAGCCAATGCATCAATCGGAATCAACGCAACGGCCTTAACCAATGTAAATGCAAATGCGCTGGTATTAACTTCCGCTTATTTAGAAAAGGTGGCTGCTTTAGCTGATGTTTTTAGGCCGTATGGGATAAAAGTATATTTAACGGCCAGGTTTTCTGCTCCCATGGAAATAGGAGGTTTAAATACTGCAGACCCTTTGGATAAGGACGTAATTGAATGGTGGAATAATAAAGTGACAGAGGTTTATAAATATATCCCGGACTTTGGTGGGTTTTTGGTTAAGGCCAATTCCGAAGGACAACCCGGCCCGCAGAATTATGGAAGAACCCATGTAGATGGGGCAAATATGCTGGCAACTGCATTAAAACCATTTGATGGATTGGTAATTTGGAGAGCCTTTGTGTATTCTGAAACGGATGCAACAGACAGGGCAAAACAAGCCTTTACAGAATTTGTACCCTATGATGGTAATTTTCTGGATAATGTTTTGGTTCAGGTAAAGAACGGGCCAATTGATTTTCAACCCAGGGAACCTTTTCATCCGATGTTTGGAGCTATGCCAAATACACCACTGGTAATGGAGTTCCAAATTACCCAGGAATATCTTGGTTTTAGTTCCCATCTGGTATTTCTTCCTAAACTGTACGAAGAAGTGTTATACGCTGAGACCTATAAAAAAGGCAAAAATGCGACAGTTGCAAAAGTCATCGATGGCTCTCTGTATAATAACAAAATATCCGGAATGGCCGGAGTGGCAAATATCGGAACCGACCTAAACTGGACCGGCCATCCCTTCGCTCAGGCTAACTGGTACGGTTACGGACGCCTCGCATGGAACCCATACCTAAGTTCTGAAACTATAGCAGAAGAGTGGTTGCGTTTAACTTATACCAATGATTCGGCATTTGTAGAACCAATTAAAGCCATGATGACCGTTTCCAGGGAAGCTGTTGTGAATTACATGACACCTTTGGGGCTGCACCATTTAATGGATACAGGACATCATTATGGTCCGGGTCCATGGGTGAGTGATTTAAGCAGGCCTGAGTGGAACCCTACTTATTATCACAAGGCTGATAAGGATGGTATTGGATTTGATCGTACGCCTTCAGGAAGCAATGCTACCTCCCAGTACGCTCCGGAAATTGCCAAAATATTTAATGCCCCTGAAACTTGTCCCGAAGAATACCTCTTGTGGTTTCATCATTTGCCCTGGGATTATAAATTAAAAAATGGAGTGATATTGTGGGATGCAATTGCTTTAAAATATCAGGAAGGTGTAGAACAAGTAGAAGAAATGATTAGTATCTGGGATCAAGCAAAAAAGTACATTACTTATGATCAATACAATGAAGTAAGGATGCTTATGGAGATTCAGCTAAAGGAAGCAAAATGGTGGAGAAATGCTTGCCTGCTTTATTTTCAAACCTTTTCGGGAAGAGAATTTCCGCCCGGAATGGAACTTCCTGCTGAAAACCTGGAGTATTACAAATCCTTGAAATTCCCTTATGCACCGGGAAATTAAGATTCAATGACAATAAAAAACAAAATCGAATGAAAGTATCAATGATTTATAACTACATAGTATGTTTTATTCTATTTGGGATAAATGTAGTTAGTAGCCAAAATAAAATTGGGATTTTTGACAGAAATGCTGATATAGGGGAATGCAGGTTAAAAGGATTTTCAGAATATTCAGAAAAAAATCAGACTTATAAAATTTCTGGTTCAGGGACCAATATGTGGTTTGGCAAGGATGATTTTCAATATTTATGGACAACGATCCAGGGCGACTTTATCCTAAGGGCAGAAGTGAAATTTCTTGGCGAAGGTGTTGATCCGCACAGAAAGGCCGGATGGATCGTAAAAAACAGTTTGGACGCCAATTCTAAACATGTAAATGCCACTACTCATGGCGATGGCCTTACTACATTACAATTTCGCAAAGAAATAGGTGGAGATACCGATGAGGTTATTTCAGAGGATACTTATCCGGATGTTATTCAGTTAGAAAGAAACGGCAATAAATTTATTATGTCTACCGCCAAATTCGGGGAAGAGTTTACAAGTGTGGAATTGCCCAATATGGAATTAGACAATTCTGTTTATATAGGATTATATGTTTGTTCTCATAATCCGGATGTAATGGAATCTGCCGAATTTAGAAACGTAAGGATCATAAGGCCGGTTGATCCAAATTTCACGCCATATCGAGACTATCTTGCAAGCAATCTCGAGATTTTGGATATTGGGAGTGGTCATCGGGAAATTATCTACAGATCTGCTCACTCTATTCAAGCGCCAAACTGGACACCTGACGGGAAACGATTAATTTACAATTCCAAAGGGCATTTGTATAACTATGAGTTATCGACCAATTCCATTTCTCCCTTGAATACGGGATTTGCAGTAAATAATAATAATGATCATGTACTCACCTTTGATGGTAAACTATTGGGAATAAGCAATCACAATCCGGATGACGGCGGAACTTCAGCTTTGTATTACTTACCAGCTCAGGGAGATTCGCTTCCTACCATGGTTACTAAACCCGGGGTAGGGGCATCTTATTTACATGGCTGGTCGCCGGATAACAAGAAAATGGTGTTTACCGGCAACCGAAATGGAGCTTATGATATTTACTCCGTTGATATAGGTTCTGGTAAGGAAAATCAGCTTACCAATCAAACTACTCTAGATGATGGTCCAGAGTATAGCCCCGATGGTGAATATATCTTTTTTAATTCTACACGCACAGGAAAGATGAAACTTTGGAGGATGAAAGCCAATGGAGAAGATAAGACTCAGCTGACTTTTGATGCGTATAATGACTGGTTTCCTCATGTCAGTCCGGATAAAAAGTGGATTGCATTTATATCTTTCCCCAAAGACATAGACCCCTCAGATCATCCTTTTTATAAACACTGTTTGTTGCGTATTATGCCTTATGAAGGAGGTAAACCTAAGGTGATAGCCTATATCTACGGAGGGCAGGGTTCCATAAATGTACCAAGCTGGTCCCCTGACAGCAAGAAAATTGCCTTTGTGACCAATACCAAATAATAACTTTTATTAATACCCTTAAGGTTAATAAATACTTTAGTTTATTCCACATTAGACCTTATTGCCGTCTCTTGGGCATGACAAGGCTATCTGCCGGATAGGTTTCTTTTAGATAAGTCATTTGATCTTTTGCCCAGACTATAATCTTTTGCCTTTGTTCTTCGGAAAGATTAGCCTCTTTATGTAAGCCGAAGTTGGTATAAGACGGCAGAGGCATTTCGTTCTCTTCAACCATTTCAATGGTTTCTTCAAATTTATGATTCTGGATGGCTATGGGCATTTTGGTAAAGGTTGAAAAATTTAAATGTCTTTTACCATCTACTACATGATCATTAAGCCACCAGGCAACCGGTTGTATATTAGCATACCAGGGATACTCCGTTTTATTGGAGTGGCAATCATTACAGGAAACCTGCAAGAGGTGGCTGACATCATCAGGAACCTCATATTTGGTGGAAACATCATAGGTTAGGTCATTGGATTCGTTTTTATCGGGACGTATAAACTGTATGATGATCAGAATAACCAACAGCCCGGTTAAGATTTTTTTCAACATGATCTATGTATTAAAATGGTTTAGAATTTTATTCGTTGCAAAGATTGAATTAAAAAGTGATTATTTATACTTTTTCACACGGTCATCAGAAATTACCCCTTTCCAGTTCATTCCAAATGCAAAGTCATATACATTACCATTAGCATCTTCATACGGCGTCATATCTCTTGGTACATCTTCAAATTGGGCTTCAACGGTCAACATGTCCGCAGGCATTTGAAAAGGTAGTAAAGCAGAAGGTTCTGCAGCTCCGGTTATGATTTCCATCAAG
>NZ_CAMYIP010000161.1 GCF_947258525.1 uncultured Eudoraea sp. | reverse complement strand
TGCCAAAAGCCTTTCCAAAAGTACGTAATGCTTTTTTGCCTTCTCCTAATTCCTCGTAATATTCACCTTCGAAGTAGAAACCCATCATAGTTTC
Organism: uncultured Eudoraea sp.; assembly: GCF_947258525.1. GTDB lineage: Bacteria > Bacteroidota > Bacteroidia > Flavobacteriales > Flavobacteriaceae > Eudoraea. Next base: position 26,803 of record NZ_CAMYIP010000161.1, on the reverse strand, counting down.
CGGATATTGTTTTTTACAGAGATCAGACAAAGGTTTTAAAGCTTCAAAATCATCTTTTTTTCTACTTGCGGCATAAATTGCCATTATATCATTAAGGCTAACTTGTTTTTGGAAGCCGAACAGTTCTTCTATCATGGCATACTTGTCTTCCAAATATTTAAAAACAGGTTCTTCTGAGGTTAAGATCTTTTCTTTGTATTCTTTGGGGCTGATAGGTTTAAATACTTCAAACATATGTTCCCATGCCTTACCCAACCCGTAAGTAACCACAGACACCTCGTTTGCCTCGGGATATTCATCATAGGAATAGTGTATTGTGGGTTTGTCAATGGTCTTAAGATTTTGATCGAGCTGTTTAACCATAGGATCTCCACCTTCTGAAATTAGGTGATAAAAGATTTGTTGTTGCATGGCCATTAGTCTTTCTGGCACCCTATTTTCCATTTCGGGCGCTAAACTCGGAGAAATACTTATAAAGGCACTGAAAAAGGAACGATCCTTAAAAAGGTAGTAATTGCCAAAATTGGCTGTGATATCATACCCAATGAACATCCTGAATGGCGCTGTATTGTAATTGAGGTCGAGATAAGGGATAATTTCCATCCCCAGGAATTCATAGAATTGCTTACCCTTATCAGTTGGTAATCCAGAATCTTCTTCATAGGCACAATCTTCCCACCTAAGATCATCTTTGCTTTGTTCAACACCGACAACAATTACCTCAGGCATACCCTCAAACCTACTGTAGAATTTAGCGTTTGCGACCACCTGATCAAACAGGTATTCCGCATCCAGCACTACTACCAAGGGGTATTTTTTCTCCGGGGTATAATCCTCCGGAAAATAGTAGGAAACGTTTCGCCTTTCCTGCAATTTAAATGATTCAAAGATCTCATTGGTAACCTGTGCTATGGAGACCTGGGCAATGAACACCACAAGTATCATGGATACTACAATTCTCATTAGGTTTGTTTTATTGATTAAGGGAAGCCTATCGGTTCCTGTTCAATAACGGTAAGAGTAGAAAAGATATTGCACCAAAGACAACCACCATCAGTGTTTGTGAGATCCACATGATCCAACCAAACGCATCCCCGGAGACCGCACTAATACCAAATATGGCGAGTGATTTGCTCACAGCGATAGGATACAAACCTATGCCTCCATTGGTAGTAGACATTGCGAAAGCTCCTGCAACAAAGCCCACCAACAATTCTGAGATGGAGAGGGACATGGTCTCTGCAACTGTAAATTTTATAACCCAGAACATGGCAATATAAGCCCCCCAAATAAAGAAGGTATGAAACAGGAATGCCCATTTCTTTTTCATTTTGAAGATACTCAGCATACCATCTAATAAACCCTTGACAAGATCCTTAAGCTTAATGGCAATCCTTGAAGAAGACCGGCGTAAAAAAGCAAGAAAAAGAAAGAGGAAAAATACACCGGCTCCAACTAACAAAAGCGTAGCGGTAAGTCCTATTCCATTAGCCTTCAGGTAACCCAATATGATATCGGTTTGCAAGATCAGGGCTATAAAAATAATAAGGAACAGCATCAATAGATCGATCACTCTCTCTGTTACAATCGTCCCAAATCCTTTTTGAAATGGAACGTTCTCATAGGTAGCTAAAGCGGTTGCCCGAAGTACCTCTCCAGATCTTGGGATGCCTAAATTGGCAAAATAGGCCATTAAAATAAAGAAGATGTTATTGCTGATCTTTGGTTTATACCCCAGAGGTTCCAACAAGTAATTCCAGCGCACAGCTCTGGAAATATGACTTAAAATGCCTATAACAATGGAAATGCCTACCCAAAAAAGGTCGGCTTCCCTAATGTATTTAAAGATCTCCTTCCTATTTTCAGGACTAGTACTGCTGAAGGAATACCAAACCAAAAAAACCCCAAGTAAAATCGGGATAATGATTTTTAAGAGTTTTTTTAAGCGAGTGCTCAAGGCTTAGGTTAAAAGATTGTTCTTTTCATTTGGAAAGATCATGGAAGGCTGAAAAACTTTGGCCTCCTCAAGTTCCATCCAGGCATAGGTAATAAGGATAAGAATATCGCCAATAGCTACTTTTCTGGCTGCAGCGCCATTTAAGGTAAGTTCCCCTGTATTTCGTGGACCCGGAATAGCATAAGTTTCCAATCGTTCTCCATTACTATTGTTTACGATCTGTACTTTTTCTCCCCGAATGATATTGGCCGCATCCATAAGATCTTCATCTATGGTAATGCTGCCTATATAATTTAGATCAGCTCCGGTAACTTTTACCCGGTGTATCTTCGATTTTACAACTTCAATTTTCATGGCGCAAAAGTAATCAATTCATAGCGATATTGTCAATGAGGCGAACGCCTTCAGCATAAACGGCAATAAAGCCTCTGTATTTTATATTGTCTTGTTTTCTCTGCATAGGTGTAAGCGTTTCTACATCGGCGATCTGAAAATATTCCAGCTCCAGATCTGCCTCTTTTGCAAAAACACTGTTCACATATGCTACTATCACAGTAGCATTTTTTGTGCCAAACATACTATGAGCTGTTTGTAAGGTCTTAAATATGATACCGGCTCTTTGACGCATGCGCTTGGAAAGCAGTTGGTTACGGGAACTCATGGCCAGTCCGTGAGGCTCCCTGACAATAGGACAGCCCACTATCTTTACCTTAAAAGGCAGTTCATGGCTTAATTTTCTAACGATCTGAAGCTGCTGAAAGTCTTTCTCTCCAAAATAGGCCTTGTTTGGCCTAACAAGGTCTAGCAGTATTTCGACAATGGTAGCTACCCCGTTAAAATGACCTTCTCTAAAAGCACCTTCCATAACTTTATCCAGGCCATTAAAGGAGTAATTTTTTGAAGAAATATTCTGGGTGTATAATTCGGAAACGGTTGGCGCAAAGACTATGATCTCGTCGCTAACACTTTCTAATAAGGCCATGTCAGTTTCCAGGGTCTTTGGATACTTTTTTAGATCTTCCGGATTATTAAACTGAGTTGGGTTGACAAAAATACTGACCACCACCCTGGAGTTTTCAGATAATGCCTGCCTAACAAGACTTAGGTGTCCTTCGTGTAAGGCGCCCATGGTAGGCACCAAACCAAGCATTTTCGCCTCATCTTCATGAGAACTCAAACAAGATTGTAATTCTTTCTTGTCAAAAATCAGCTTCATACCTAAATTTAAAAAGCGAGCAAACTTACTATAATTACTGCTAATCTGCATAATTTTTGTAATTTTGCAGCTACGTTTCTGCGATAAATAAAAGACGACCTGTATGAATGGTAAAAAGATATTGTTTGTATCTTCAGAATTAGTGCCCTACCTACCAGAGAATGAAGTATCCCTAATGTCTTACGAAGCACCAAGAATGGTGAATAGCAACGGAGGTCAGATTCGGATATTTATGCCCCGGTATGGAAATATTAATGAGCGAAGACATCAATTACATGAGGTTATCAGATTGTCTGGTATGAACCTGGTGATCAATGATATGGATATGCCATTAATAATAAAGGTGGCATCTATTCCTAAGGAAAGAATACAAGTCTATTTTATAGATAATGAAGAGTATTTTAAACGTAAAGCAACGTTCACAGATGAGAATGGTGAACTATTCCCGGATAATGATGAAAGATCTATTTTCTTTGCCAAGGGTGTAGTTGAAACAGTTAAAAAATTAAACTGGTCACCGGATATTATTCATGTTCATGGATGGATGGCATCACTTTTACCATTGTATTTAAGAACGTATTATGCAGATGAACCTTTATTTGCCGATAGCAAAATTGTAACTTCAGTTTATGGCAAAGGCTTTGAAGGAAATCTGGATGTTAAAATGAAGAATAAGATATTATTTGATGGAATATCTGAGGACAGTATCTCTCATCTAGAGTCTCCTACCTATAATAATTTGTTAAAAGTTGCTGTAGATTTTTCTGATGCCATTATTTTAGCCGCCGAAGAAATTTCTGAAGATTTAAGTGATTACATTACCAACCTCCAAAAACCTCTGTTGCCATATGTTCCTTTGCAGGAATTTGAAGAAGCATATGCAAATTTTTATAGCACTGAAGTTTTAAAATAAGCCTCATGAAGATTTTTTTTAGATGGGTATACGCTGCAATGGCGGTTTTGATACTTATGCTTACTGCGGTTTCGTGTAATGAAGACCTAACTACTATTGGGGATGGTCTTGTTGGCGACGATCCTTTTGAGACAAACAAGGCAGTATATGATGTTTTTGTTTTTAATAAAAAAATTAATGCAGTTGAGACCAACAAACTTCCAATTTATCAAATAGGAAAATATAATGATCCGCTTTATGGCGATACAGATGCAAGCATAACTTCCCAATTAAGATTGCAAGGAGGCGTTGGTAATCCGGCATTCGGACTTTTTAGCCAATCAAGAGAAGATAATTCTCTAATTGATTCGGAAGAGACAGCCATTGCGGAGAACGAAACAGTAAAAGAAGTAATTCTTTATATCCCTTATCTTCAAAACCCGACCGGTGATCGAGATCTTGATGGTGTTGAAGATGCTTTCGATACCGACCCTGAGGACCCAAATAGTGATAGTGACGGAGATGGCCTTACGGATAATGATGAAAGAATACTTGGAACAAATCCGCTAGACGAGGATACCGACGGTGATGGTATAGTAGATAGTCAGGACACGGAGTATACCCCTAATAGTTTTCCACGCAAAGTTGATCTTGACAGTATTTATGGAAATCGGGAGGCTCCTTTTAATTTTAAAGTCGAACGATCTACCTATTTTTTGAGAGATTTGGACCCTGATGCGGGGTTTCTTGAATCACAAGAGTACTATTCAACTCAAGAATTTTCACCAGATTTTGTTTCGGATATACTCTATGACGGAGAGGTAACCATATCCGATGAGGAAATATTGGTACCTGCCGAGGATGATCCCGACACCGAAGCAGACGAATCTCTGAATGAGCCCACTCGAATTCAGCCGGGTATTCAGGTAGCGTTAGATCCTGCTTTTTTTCAAGAAAATATATTGGATAAAGAAGGCCAGACAGAATTATTAAGTCAGGCTAATTTTAGTGAATTCCTTAGAGGGTTGCATTTATCGGTTACTCCTATTACCGATGATATTATGCTTATCCTTGATATTACGGATGCAACAATTACAATATCTTATGAATACGATAAAAAAGAGAATGACGAAATAGTAAAGGAAGAAGCTGATTATGAATTAACACTAATTAGCAGAGACCTGACCTTTGGTACAATAATTGGAAATGCGGTTAATACCTTAGTAAATGAGTCTTTTTCATCAGAAATTGCGAATAGCTTGGACATCGACGAAAATGCCGATAGGATATATATTAAAGGAGGTTCTGGGGCCTATTCGGAAATTCAATTGTTTGAGGAAAATAATGGAGAAGATATCCTAAACGAAATTAAAACAAATAATTGGATCGTTAACGAGGCTAACCTGATCTTCTATGTAGATAGAGAAGCTTTAGATATGGCCGGTGCAACTAATGAGCCACCTGCATTATACCTTTTTAACACAGAGACGAATAGCCCTATTTATGATCTTAGTGTGGCCAGTGATCCTGATATAAGAAATAGAATTAATATAAACTACGGGGGGTCCTTGGAAAAAGAAAATAATAAAGGAGTCAGGTATAAAATGAAAATAACGAATCATATCAATGATATAATAATTAGAGATTCTACAAATGTTACTCTGGGCTTGTCGGTTACAGCAGATTTGGCAACCGTTAATTCTAAAAATGCTGTATTGGACATGTCGGAAGAAGATTTACCAGTTGCTGCCACAATTACTCCATTAAGCACTGTTCTCTTTGGCAGTAATGTTCCTATTGAAGAAGAGGATCTAAAGTTAAAGTTAGAGATATTCTATACCGAGGCTAATTAATAATAGATCATAATACCACTTACAGTATTTTATCGTTATATAAGCGAAAAAAACGGCAAAGTTTTATTTTCTTCTTGTAAATTTACCCATCTTTTAACCAGTTAATAGAATATTTATGTGTGGAATAGTTGGATATATAGGATTCAGAGATGCTTATCCCATTATCATGAAGGGTTTGCAACGCCTTGAATACCGCGGTTATGACAGCGCAGGAATTGCCCTATACGATGGAAATAGGATTAATCTGGCCAAGACCAAAGGCAAGGTTAAGGATCTGAAAGATCGATCAGAAAACAATATACCCTTGAATGGGAATGTTGGTATTGGACACACAAGATGGGCAACTCATGGGGTTCCAAATGATGTAAATTCACATCCGCATTATTCAAATTCTGGAAATCTAATAATTATTCATAATGGGATTATTGAAAATTATGAATCTATTAGACAAGAACTCACTAATAGAGGTTATACCTTTAAATCTGACACGGATACCGAGGTTTTGGTAAATCTTATTGAAGAAGTAAAGAAAAAGGAAAATGTATTATTAGGTAAGGCCGTGCAGATTGCTTTAAATCAGGTTGTTGGAGCTTATGCTATTGCTGTATTTGATATTCAAAAGCCAGATGAAATTGTGGTTGCCAAACTAGGAAGTCCATTGGCAATAGGTATTGGTGAAGATGAGTTTTTCATAGCTTCAGACGCGTCACCCTTTATAGAATTTACTAATAATGCAGTTTATCTGGAAGATCAGGAAATGGCCATCGTACGTCTTGGAAAAGAAATAAAACTGCGAAAAATAAAAAATGATGCAATAGCATATCCTTTAGTTCAGGAGCTTCAATTTAACCTTGAAGAAATTGAAAAGGGGATGTACGATCATTTTATGCTAAAGGAAATTTATGAACAACCAAGCGCTATTAAGGATACTTATAGAGGAAGATTACTTGTAGACCAGGGCATAATAAAAATGTCAGGAATTGATCAGAATCTGGAAAAGTTTCTCAATGCAGACAGAATCATTATTGTTGCATGTGGAACTTCATGGCACGCCGGCTTAGTAGCAGAGTATATTTTTGAAGATTTGGCCAGAATACCTGTAGAGGTAGAATACGCATCAGAATTTAGATATAGAAATCCTGTAATTACAGAGAATGATGTGGTTATCGCAATTTCGCAATCCGGTGAAACCGCCGATACATTGGCGGCAATTAAACTTGCTAAAGAGAATGGAGCATATGTGTTTGGAGTGTGTAATGTAGTAGGCTCTTCTATTGCAAGAGAGACTCATGCCGGCGCGTATACACATGCCGGACCTGAAATAGGTGTTGCTTCAACCAAAGCATTTACAACTCAGATAACAGTATTGACACTAATTGCTCTAAAGCTGGCAAAAGAAAAGGGTAAATTTTCTGAATCCAAGTTTCATGAATTCCTTTCTGAGCTGGAGAATATACCGGTTAAAGTGGAAAAAGCACTTCAATCTAATCCTCTGATTGAAATAATTGCAAATGAATATAAAGATTCGGATAACTGTTTATATCTGGGCAGAGGTTATAACTTTCCCGTAGCCTTGGAAGGGGCACTTAAACTTAAAGAAATAAGTTATATTCATGCGGAAGGATATCCCGCGGCAGAGATGAAACATGGCCCTATTGCGCTTATTGATGAACATATGCCGGTTATTGTAATTGCTACCAATAAAGGTCATTATGAAAAAGTAGTTAGTAATATTCAGGAGATAAAATCCCGATCGGGAAAAATTATAGCTATTGTTACTGAGGGAGATGATCAGGTAAAAGAACTCGCAGACCACGTAGTTGAGGTCCCTGAAACTATTGAAAGTCTCACCCCGCTTTTAACAACTATACCACTTCAGTTGTTGTCTTATCATATTGCTATAATGAGAGGATGTAATGTAGATCAACCTCGTAATTTAGCTAAATCAGTTACTGTGGAATAGTAGAATAGCTGGTTTAAGATTAGATATATCTAAAGGCGACCAATTTTATGGTTGCCTTTTTGTTTGAAATTATGAATTTACCAGTTAATTCAGACTTAAATTGCGAAATTAGTACTATTTACACATAGTTTTTTTACTTTATACATTTTCAGTTTAAAAAAATCTGTATCTTGGCCTTATACTAATTTAACTCAAAATTAACATGAGAAGAATCTTTCTATTTTCCCTGCTAATGTGGGGTATGGGAGCATATTCACAGACAATCGTGAATGGTAATGTAGTGGATGAAAATGGCCAACCCGTCCCTGGAGCAAATGTTGTTATAGTTGGGAAAGCCATAGGAACAACCTCCGATTTTGACGGTAATTTTGTTCTCGAAACTTCTGAAGTCCCCCCCTTTCAATTAAGGATAACCAGTATTGGTTATGCTGAGTCAACCGCTGATGTTACAGCGAACAATCAAACTATTTCGGTAATTCTTAGTGAGACACAAACCTTTTTAGACGAGGTAGTGATTTCCGCTTCCAGAACACCGGAAAGGATATTTGAATCCCCCGTTACCGTTGAGCGCTTAGGATTAGAAGCAATAAAAAATACCACTGCGGCGGATTTTTATGGCGGTTTGGAAAATCTAAAAGGGGTTGATATTAATACCAACAGTTTAACCTTTAAATCCATTAATACCCGGGGCTTTGCCACTTTTGCAAATACCCGTTTTATGCAGCTGGTAGATGGGATGGATAATTCTACTCCCGCTCTAAACTTTCCCATAGGCAACCTGGTTGGTTTAGTAGAACCAGACGTACAAAGTGTTGAATTGTTGCCGGGTGCATCTTCGGCTTTATATGGTGCAAATGCCTTTAATGGAATACTTTTTATGCGCAGTAAAAGTCCCTTTGATTATCAGGGAATTAGTGTTTCTCTAAAACAGGGCATTACATCTCAGGAAGCGGCTGGCGATAATAGTTATACAGATATTGGTATAAGGGCAGCATACAAGTTTTCTGATAAGTTTGCAGGAAAAGTGAATTTTGGTTATCTCAAGGGAACAGATTGGGCAGCAACAAGCGAAGTAGATAAGTTTGATCCTACACGCACGAGGGCAGATCTGGATTATGATGGTATTAATGTATATGGTGATGAGGTTTCAGCAAACATCAAAAGTGTTGCAGTTACCCTTGAAGGCTTAGGTATTCTCCCGGGTGGAGCCAATGCCTTGGTTCCTTCTGTAGATGTGAGCAGAACAGGATATAATGAAAGAGATCTCACCAATTATAACGCTGAAAGTATCAAAGCAGATTGGGGTTTATTTTACAGGCCCATAGACGGCAATAGTCTTGAAATATCCTATGTGGGCAAAGTAGGTACAGGTGCAACTATTTACCAGGGAACCAATCGTTACAATATAAATGGGTTTTTTCAGGAACAGCATAAATTAGAAATCAGAAACGATAATTTTTTCTTAAGGGGTTATTTAGTAGCAGATAAAGCCGGGGATTCCTATGACATGGTTTTTACGGGAATTAATATAAATAGGAGATGGAAAGATGACAATACATGGTTTGGCGAATATACAGGCACCTACGTTCAGGCAACTTTAGGTGGTGCCACGGATGCTCAGGCACATGCTGCAGCGCGTGCTCAGGCAGAATCTGGCCGTTTTCTCCCGGGATCACCGGAATTTCAAAATGCCTTTGATAATGTTATTAAGGATCCTGATCTTGCTTCAGGGTCCCAATTTAAGGATGCTTCCAAATATTATCATTCCGATGCAAATTACAATTTTAGCCATTTAATTGATTTTGCCGATATTCAGGTAGGAGGTTCTTTTAGACAGTACAGTTTAAATTCGTCAGGAACAATTTACACTGATTTTGATGGTCCAATTAATTATTCAGAATTTGGTATCTATACCCAAATCCAGAAAAATTTAGAGCTCAATCAAAGTATGAACCTTAAACTCACAGGTTCTATTCGATATGATAAATCAGAATTTTTTGACGGTTTCTTTTCACCGAGATTATCCGCAGGACTTACCATCAATAGTGAGCATAATGTAAGGGCCTCAGTACAAACAGGGTTTAGGAATCCCACGACTCAGGATTTATTCATAGGGTTAGATGCCGGGAGGGCTATTTTAATTGGTTCTGCCTCGGATAACCTTGATAGATATGTAAGGAACTTCGATGTTAGTGGCGGCGGTCAGGATTTAGGTCAGCCGTCTACAATAACCCAAACAGGAGCAGTTGCGTATAACAATTCTTATTCTGCAAGTTCCGTGATTGCCTTTGGCCAATCTGGTGATCCTAACGATTTGGTAATAGCAAACCCAGATCTTGTAAAGCCTGAGCAAGTAACCTCCTTTGAGATTGGATATAGGGGGAAACTAAAAAATCTAGTCATAGATTTCAGCACCTATTACAACAGATATAAGGATTTCATTTCCCAGGAGACAGTTATCGCTCCTTATTATGGTGCCGTAGGTGATGGTTCACTTTCAGTAGCAGCAATAGCTAACGGGGACAGACAAACATGGGGGGCATATACAAATTCTGATGTGGATATAAGTTCTTATGGAGCATCCCTGGGATTAACCCTAAGAATATTTGGAGATTATGATCTGGGTGGCAGCTATACTTTTACGAGGCAGGATTTTGATCAGGAAGCGAACCCTGATTTTATGTCTAATTTCAACACCCCGGAACATAAGTTTAAGGCATCTTTTGGTAATACGGAACTATTTGAAAATTTTGGATTTAATGTAGCCTACAGATTCAGTGATGATTATTTTTGGGAAGCTACTTTTGGAAACGGGGTTGTTCCGGAATTCCATGTGCTTGATGCCCAGTTTAATTATAGGGTTCCCAGCATAAAATCAACATTTAAGATCGGTGGCAATAATATTCTTGGAAAAGAGTATTTCACTGCATTCGGAACTGGGTTCATAGGTTCTATATACTACGTGTCTTGGTCAATTAATACTTTATAATACAATGAAAATGAAATATATATATATATGTTTATTGATATGCCTAATAGGATTTTCGGCTTGCAATAAGAGGGAAGACTTTGAAATGATAGAGCCAGAAGTAGAGTTGCCCCCTGCAACTCCGGGATCTGCTGACTTTTCTAACTTTGTAGCTTTGGGAAGCTCTTTTACTGCTGGATTTTCTGATGGTGCCTTATTTAGCGCAAGTCAAAATTTTTCATTACCCAACATTTTGTCACAACAATTTCAACTTGTTGGCGGGGGTAGTTTTACGCAACCATTGACGAATGACAATCTTGGTGGATTAGCCTTAGCAGGCAATAGAATTCCGGGCTTTGATCCAAGACTTGTTTTTGGAGGAGCTGGCCCCGTTCCTTTAGAATCTGTTATAGGTCCAGTGACGGTGACTACAGATATAGCTCTTAACAATCCTACGGGCCCGTTTAATAATTTAGGTGTACCCGGGGCAAAAAGTTTTCATCTTCTGGCGCCTGGCTATGGAAATTTAGGGAATTTAGCACTGGGACTGGCTAATCCTTATTTTGTAAGAATGACGGGGTCAACCCCTGATGCCAGTGTTTTGGATTTGGCTGTTGCCCAAAGTCCATCATTCTTTTCATTGTGGATAGGGAGTAATGATGTTCTGGGATATGTAATCACCGGGGGAGATGGAACTGACCCAATAACACCCGTTTCCGGGCCTCCGGGCGTTGGTTTCGATCAATCTTATGGAGCTTTGATAGCCACGCTTACGGCTTCTGGTGCAGGAGGTGTTGTGGCCAATATTCCTGATTTAACTAAAATACCATATTTGACTACAGTTCCTTACAATCCAGTGCCTTTGGATGCCGCGACAGCAACTGCTGTAAACGGGGCTTATGCACCTTATAATGGAGGAATTCAAGCCGCTTTAGCCGCCTTAGCGGGCACCGGACTTTTTACTGAGGAAGAAGCAAATGCCAGACTTATTAGTTTTGAGGCAAGCGCCACTAACGCAGTGGTTATTGAAGATGAGAGTTTAACAGATTTGGGAGCTATTAATCCCGCATTTGCCGGGCTACCTCAAATTCGACAGGCAACGGCTGAAGATTTGATCGTTTTACCTGCCTCGAATTTTATCGGTACTCTGGCAGACCCAAACAATCCACTATCCGTAAACGGTGTGGCCATACCTTTGGAAGATAAGTGGGTACTATTGCCAAGTGAACAAATGGAAGTTACCGATGCTATTACTGTTTATAATAGCACTATTTCGGGTGCGGCAAGTGCTGCAGGTCTTGCAATTGTAGATGCCAATAACTTATTAGACCAATTGGTAAATAGTGGTCTTAACAGTGGTGATTTCACATTAACCTCCGATTTAGTAACAGGTGGGGCATTTTCGTTAGATGGTGTACATCTTACATCCAGAGGATATGCATTAATTGCTAATGAATTCATGATGGCTATTGATGCTACCTATGGTTCAAATTTTGAAGCATCAGGAAATCTTGTTGATATAGGGAACTATCCGACAAATTTTTCACCTACATTGCAATAAAAACAAAAAATTTTCCTTTAAAAAAGCGCTGTGTAATAAGCGCTTTTTTATTGCCCATAAAATAAGGTAAAACAATTTCCATTTAAGTTAGAAAAACATATCTTTGCAGCCTGAAAAAACAATCAATTCATATATTGTTTTGGTTCTTTTTAAATCGCTTTAAATTTTAAAAATAAATACTTGAATAATGGCTAAAATTACAGGTAGAGTATCCCAGATAATTGGACCGGTTATTGATGTTGAATTTCCTTCAGGAACAGACCTTCCAAGAATTTATGATTCAATGGAAATTACCAGGAGTGATGGTGCTCTTCTTGTCTTAGAAGTACAAGCACACATTGGCGAAAATATAGTTAAGTCTATTGCTATGGATTCTACTGATGGTTTAAGCCGGGGTACAGAGGTTGTAGCTACTGGTAATGCCATTCAAATGCCGGTTGGGGAAGATATTTATGGACGCCTGTTCAATGTAATTGGAGATGCTATTGATGGCTTGGGAGATCTACCAAAGACCGGTAAAAACGGACTTCCAATACATAGAGAAGCACCAAAATTTGAAGAATTATCTACTTCTACGGAAGTACTTTTTACAGGAATAAAGGTTATAGACCTTATTGAGCCTTATGCTAAAGGAGGTAAAATTGGATTATTTGGTGGAGCCGGCGTGGGCAAAACCGTATTAATTCAGGAGTTGATTAATAATATAGCCAAGGGTCATGGCGGACTTTCCGTATTTGCCGGTGTTGGGGAGCGGACAAGAGAAGGAAACGACCTGTTACGTGAGATGCTCGAATCCGGAATTATAAAATATGGAGATGACTTTTTGCACTCAATGGAAGAAGGCGGATGGGACTTATCTAAGGTTGATAAGAAAGTAATGAAAGAATCTAAGGCGACATTTGTTTTCGGACAGATGAATGAACCTCCCGGAGCCCGTGCAAGAGTAGCGCTATCAGGTCTTACAATAGCAGAATATTTCAGGGATGGTGCAGGAGATGGACAAGGCAAGGATGTACTCTTTTTTGTTGACAATATTTTCCGTTTTACACAGGCTGGTTCAGAAGTATCAGCACTTTTAGGCAGGATGCCTTCAGCGGTAGGTTACCAACCTACTTTGGCTACTGAAATGGGAACAATGCAGGAACGAATTACATCAACAAAAAGAGGGTCCATTACTTCAGTGCAAGCAGTATATGTGCCGGCGGATGATTTAACGGATCCGGCGCCTGCGACTACATTTGCTCACTTGGATGCTACTACTGTTTTATCGAGAAAAATTGCAGAACTCGGGATTTATCCGGCTGTTGATCCTCTGGATTCTACATCCAGGATTCTTACCCCGGAAATATTAGGTAATGATCACTATTCATGTGCTCAGAGGGTTAAGGAACTTCTTCAGCATTATAAGGAGTTACAAGATATTATTGCTATCCTTGGAATGGAAGAACTTTCTGAAGAAGATAAATTAGCAGTTGGAAGGGCAAGACGAGTACAGCGCTTTTTGTCGCAACCTTTCCATGTTGCTGAACAATTTACAGGAATACCTGGTGTGCTGGTTGATATTAAGGAGACAATTAAAGGGTTTAATATGATAATGGATGGAGAATTAGATCATTTGCCCGAATCTGCTTTCAACCTTAAAGGAACAATAGAAGAAGCAATTGAAGCCGGCGAAAAAATGTTGGCTGATGTTTAAAAAGAACATTTAAACTATGTACTTAGAAATCGTATCCCCAGAAGCTGTTTTATTTGCAGGAGAAGTTATTTCTGTTACTGTACCCGGAGTAAATGGGGAGTTTCAGATGCTTACTAACCATGCACCAATAGTTTCTTTACTTCAGGAAGGCGAAGTTAAGATTCAGGGAGATATTCAAATCGAGGAGGAATATGAAGATAGATTTACTCAGGATTCAAATGGGAAAACTATCCTTCGAATTAATAGCGGCACAATAGAATTAAATGATAATAAATTAATCGTTCTTGCGGATTAAAATATCCTGAAATTATATAAAAAAAGAGCCATACAACTTGTATGGCTCTTTTCATTTTAGAATTATTAGATGCCATTTGTGGTTATCGGACGTATAAGTTTTGAGTTCCAAAAAACCAATCGCCAGATGTGCGTTAAGTGATCGCTTGTTTAACGCATCGACTTCGGTAATAATGCAATTGAAATCTGGCTTAATCGCATCTTGCATATTCTTGTAAAGTTTTTGGAAAAGTCCCATTTTTCGATATGCTTTATCAATACAGACCTGCCCCATTACTATGTATTTTTCATCTTGGGACAATACAGCACTAATTTCCTTAAACATTGGTTTAAGAATATCTATCTCATTACCAAATTTGGGATGCATACATAAAGCATATCCAATAACCTTTTCCTCATATTTGGCAATAATATGAGGACAGACATCATTCATGGCATCCAATAAATCAAGAGTGTGGGCTATTGTTACAAAACCTTCCTTTGCAATTTCTTTTTTTGTCAATGCGCCTGGAAGATTTTCCTTCTGCAGGGAAAGAATTTGTTCCAATTCCTTTTTGTTTTGTACCTGCCCAATTTCTATTATCATTGCCTGGAGTTTATATGATTCAATATACTATTTAAAAGTAGGAAATACTACATTTGTTAGATGGGCCACTTACCAGAAAAATTACATAAAAAATTAGTGGAAAGGGATCAAATAAATGCCTTGAGGAGCTTGCCAAAAGAAATTCAGGGAATCGATTTTTCTTCCAACGACTACCTCGGTATTGCCAAAAACCGAATTGTTTTTGAAAAGGCAATAGGTATTCTTTCAGAAAAAGGGATTGTTAATAATGGCGCTACTGGTTCCAGATTGCTTACTGGAAACGGTATTTTATATACGGAAGTGGAAAATCTTTTAAGGAATTTCCATAGTGCAGATTCAGCCTTGATTTTTAATTCCGGATATGATGCCAACATAGGGCTGTTTTCGTCAGTACCCCAAAGAGACGATATAATACTATATGACGAGTTTATACATGCAAGTATCAGAGATGGTATTAAAATGAGTAATGCCCGGGATTATAAGTTTAAGCACAACGATCTTGAAGATCTGGATACGCGCATCCTCAGGGTAAAAGAAAAAGGCTCGAGTAACAAGAACAGGGAAATATATATAGTCACGGAATCTGTTTTTTCAATGGATGGGGATTCGCCAGATTTGAAAGCTGTATTAGCTTTATGCAGGAAATACAATTGTCTGCTTATTGTAGATGAAGCACATGCTATTGGCTTATTTGGTTCAAATGGCATGGGAAGGGTACAAGAATCGGAATTACAGGAAGGAATTTTCGCAAGAATTATAACATTTGGAAAGGCCCTGGGATGCCATGGAGCGGCTATTTTGGGAAGTGAAGATCTAAATAAATATCTGATAAACTTCGCGAGAAGCTTTATTTATACAACCGGGCTGCCCCCTCATTCATTGGCAACAATAATGGCGGCTTATCATTTTATAACAAGCCCGGCGGGACTTAAAGAGAGAGAACTGCTACATGAAAATATAGCATATTTCAATGAGGAAAAAGAACGTCTGGGAATTTCATCTTTTTTTATTCCTAGTTCCTCGGCTATTCATTCCTGCATAATTAAGGGCAATAATGAAGTAAAAGATGTAGCGCAAAAATTTATAAAAAATTCGTTTGACATCAGGCCTATTCTATCTCCAACAGTTCCCAAAGGGGAGGAACGGTTGCGGTTTTGTTTGCACAGCTTTAATACAAAAAAGGATATTTGCTTTATATTACAGCAATTGGCGCATGAAATTAATAAGTTATGAATCAGGAATTTTATACCCTTGGTGCATTTGAGTACCCTGCGGATGTACAAATTATTAAAGGTAAACTAGAGTCTGAGGGAATTCCAGTTTTTTTAAAAGATGAAAATACCATCAATACAGATCCTTTAATAAGCCAGGCCATTGGAGGAGTTAAATTACGGGTTTACTCCAAGGATAGAGACAGAGCTTTGAATATTTATAACGAAATAAGAAGTTATGCGTTGGATAATTCGGGGAATCTGATTACTTGTCCTAATTGTAAGGCGCAAAGATCTGAAGTTTATTACAGCAGGAATGGTCTAATAAATAAGCTTTTTCCATTCCTAGAGAAAAAAAAGTACAAATGTCTTAACTGTGGTATGATTACAAGCCCTTCATCATTATGAAAAGAATTTTTGTAACAGGAATCTCTACCGATGTCGGCAAAACAATTGCTTCAGCAATAATTACGGAGGCACTGAACGCTGACTACTGGAAACCTTTACAGGCCGGGGAGTTGTCAAATTCGGATAGTCACAAAGTAGCCGAATTGATTTCAAATAAAAAAACTATTATACATAAGAGCAGCTACGAATTGAATACGCCAATGAGTCCTCATGCTGCTGCGGACATAGATAATATTGAGATTGACCTTAACCAAATTATGGAGCCCAAAACCTCAAATCATTTGGTAATTGAGGGAGCAGGGGGATTATTAGTGCCTTTAAACGAAAAGAATACTATTTTGGATATTATCAAAAGTGATTATAAGGTTATCGTTGTTTCAAGGCATTATTTGGGTAGTATAAACCATACATTATTGACTATTGAAAGCTTGAAGCAAAAGGGGTTTGGTGTAGCTATTATTTTTAGTGGAAATGAACATCCTAGCACCGAAGGAATTATATTGCGTAAGACAGGAGTAAAGTTAATTGGAAGGATAAATGAAGAAACTGGTTTTGACAAATCTTCAATTAAACTATACGCCAATAAGTTCTATCCAATGCTACAAAAAATTTGAGAGCAATAACCATAAAGTCTAATCAAATGTCAGGTATTGAAACCGGCAACTATATTAGGAAATATTGAAAGACCTTACAGCAAGAGATAAAAAGCATTTGTGGCACCCTCTGACGCAGCATAAACTTCAGTCTGATATGATGGGTATAACCAAAGCCAAAGGAGCTATTCTATACGATGAAAATGGCAGGGAATATATAGATGGTATTGCATCTTGGTATACTTCTATGTATGGCCATTGCAATGATTATATCTTGGAAAAAGTAAAACGCCAGATGGAGGTTCTGGATCAGGTAGTATTTAGTGGTTTCACACATGAACCGGCCATTAAGTTGTCAGAAGAATTAATTAAAATATTACCTCCTAATCAGCAGAAAATATTCTTTTCAGACAATGGCTCTACGGCTACGGAGGTTGGAATTAAAATGGCCCTGCAATATCATTTTAACAAGGGCAATAAGCGTAAGGTACTTCTGGCGTTTGAGGAGGGCTTTCACGGTGATACTTTTGGGGCAATGTCTGTCTCCGGGCTTTCTGTTTATAATGGACCCTTCGAGGATTATTTTATTGAGGTAGAAAGAATTCCACCACCCACAAAAGGGAATATAGGAGATATTCTGTTTCAACTTAATTCAAGCTTAGATCTGAACGATATAGCCGGATTTATCTATGAACCTTTGGTACAGGGCGCTGCGGCAATGAAGATGCATGACGCAGAAGGGTTGAATACGATTCTTAAATTGCTTAAGAATAATCAGGTCCTTCTTATAGCAGATGAGGTCATGACCGGATTTGGCAAGACAGGAAAGAATTTTGCCTCGGATCATATTGATGTAAAACCTGATATTATTTGCCTTTCAAAAGCTCTAACTGCCGGATTACTTCCAATGGCAGTAACCTCTTGCACCCAGGATGTTTTTGATGCGTTTTATAGCGATGAGATTTCCAAAGGACTGTTTCATGGCCATACCTATACAGCAAATCCATTGGCATGTGCAGCGGCATTAGCTGGCCTCGAATTACTTCAATCTGAAGAAATTCAAAAGGATATTCAGCGAGTTGTACAATCGCATAAGGAGTTTGGGGTGAAAATTAAGCAACATCCAAAAGTATCTGCAATTCGTCAGTGCGGAATTATCTTCGCACTAGATTTGGATATTAAAACGGAACGTTACGGCAACTTGCGAAACAGGCTCTTTAATTTTTTTATGGAGCACGGTGTATTTTTACGGCCGCTGGGAAATACGATTTATATTTTGGCTCCATATATAATTACTGATGCTCAGTTATCAAAGATTTATGAGAGTATTGAACTTGTATTGAATGAGGTGGTTTAAAATTGTCAATAAAGATTAGTCCCATTCATCGTCCAGTAGGTCTAGGGCTTCATTTTCTTTGATCACGACCTTAATTTCGTGATAGGTCCATATATCATCTCTTGCACTTGCTTTTATAAATAAAGTTCCACTATCCTCAGGACCTGCTATAGGAACTTTAATATCTGTAACTTTTTCACCATTAACCCAATTGAATTCGCCTTGTATCATTCCGTTTTTTTCTATTGGGAAACCCATTTGCTCTATTATTTCCGGATCTTCATTGATCTTATTAAGAGCGTATTCCAAAGGCACCGAATCATCCAGCATAGAAGTAACACTAAAAAAAACAGATCCAATAACAACACCAATAATTATCAAAACTGTTAAACACCCACCAAGCGGTAAAGCCCAGGACCAATTACGATTCCACCAGCTCTTTTCAGGCAGCAAGTCATTGTTCATTCTTTTTTATATTGTTTTTATACATTCAAGGTAAGAACTTTTATTTTTACTTTAAATAAGATTGCATTGCCTTTACCAATTACTATTACGTCAATTGCTTCCATTTCTCCTTTGGGAAATAATCAAAAGGAAATTTGGGCCGGTTACCAGCATCCAAAACATTTTTTCAAGAAAATTAAATTTGGAAATACAACTGCCTGGGCATCCTGTTTATCAGAATCTTCCAAATTGGAAATAATGAACCTCAGGAATAGCAATTCAAGATATCAGAATCTGGATGACAGTGTACTTTTCGGTATTTTTTCTGCCAGGCGAGCAGTCAGAAATGCCGGCTGGAGGGAAAATGAAAATTTTGGAATAAATATAGGTTCATCCCGGGGTGCTACCGGGCTTTTTGAAAAATATCACAATGATTTTTTACAAAACAATGCTACTCCTGTTTTAACATCTCCAACAACTACATTGGGAAATATTTCTTCCTGGATATCTCATGACCTTCAATCAAAAGGCCCTAACATTTCACATTCAATAACCTGTTCCACAGCATTGCATGCAGTGTTAAATGGTGTTGCATGGATAAAAAGTGGGATGGCAAAAAAATTTCTTGTGGGAGGCAGTGAAGCACCATTGACACCATTTACTATTGCCCAAATGAGGGCTTTAAAGATTTATGCTTCGGAAGAGAATAATGATTACCCTTGCAGGGCTCTCGACCTTAATAAACAAAAAAATTCCATGATCCTTGGCGAAGGCGCGGGCGTTGCCTGCCTTGAATATGGAATTCGTGAAAACTCACTAGCCATAATAGAAGGACTGGGATTTGCAACGGAATCGTTAGAACATAATATCTCCCTTTCCGCAGATGCCCAATGCCTGCAAGATTCTATGTCTATGGCTTTAGGAAACTTAAATCCTAAAGAAATCGATATTATTGTTATGCATGCTCCGGGGACAATAAAAGGAGATGGGGCAGAATATTTGGCAATTGAGAAGATCTTTGGTAATTCCATGCCCTCGCTTACAACAAATAAATGGAAACTAGGACATACTTTTGGTGCATCAGGAATCCTTAGTTTAGAAATGGCAACGTTAATGTTGCAACATCAAAGATTTTTTGGAGTTCCTTTTATGAGTTCAGATCCTCCAAAGAAAATAAGCAGAATACTTGTAAATGCAGTAGGTTTTGGTGGAAATGCGGTTAGTATTTTATTGAAAAACCCCAAAAACTAGGCAGCTGAAATCACTATAATTAAGAATTATCAGGTTTTTACGGATTAAAGATTATTTTTGATGTTTATTTTAAATTCTTACAAATGGTTGAAGAACGAAATAACTGGACAAAACAGGAAATTCTAGAAATATATAATAAACCCTTGATGGAATTATTATACGAAGCAGCCACAATTCATAGGAAATTTCATGATCCAAATACAGTCCAGGTATCTACTTTGCTATCTATAAAGACCGGAGGTTGTCCTGAAGATTGCGGATATTGTCCTCAGGCAGCACGTTATCATACTGATATCGAAAACAACGACTTAATGTCTGTTCAGCATGTAAAGGCCCAGGCATTGCGCGCTAAAGAATCCGGAAGTTCAAGGGTTTGTATGGGCGCTGCATGGCGTAATGTAAAGGATGGCGACGAATTTGAACAGGTTTTGGAAATGGTAAGAACCATTAATAAGCTGGATATGGAAGTTTGTTGTACGTTAGGAATGCTGACTGAAAATCAGGCAAAGCGTTTGGCAGAGGCTGGTCTATATGCTTACAACCACAACCTTGATACGTCTGAAGATTATTATAAGGATGTAATTTCCACAAGAGCTTTTGACGATAGATTAAAAACGATTGAAAACGTAAGGAAAAGTAATGTAACCGTTTGCAGTGGTGGTATTATTGGGATGGGGGAAAAATTAGAAGATAGGGCAGGAATGTTGGGGGCCTTATCTACTTTAAATCCTCAGCCCGAATCTGTACCTATTAATGCACTTGTTGCCGTAGAAGGAACTCCTATGGAGGATATTGAACCTATTTCTATTTGGGATATGATACGAATGGTTGCCACAACCCGAATTATTATGCCTAAAACTCAGGTAAGATTATCGGCCGGCAGAACAGAAATGACGAGGGAAGGACAGGCAATGTGCTTTTTTGCCGGAGCAAACTCCATTTTTGCCGGAGACAAATTATTGACAACACCCAATCCCGATGTAAATGAAGATTTGGATATGTTTAAGCAATTAGGCCTTATTCCTCAAAAACCATTTGTAAAAGCCCCACAACCAAAGACGGTAGAGGCAAATGAGTCTAGTTTACAGCCAATTGGGGAGAAACCAAAATGGTCAAGACCGGAACATAAGATAGAACGCAATGAGCTTGCAAAGATGAAATCCAATCCTGGCAAAATTTCCTAGTAAGATCATTTCCATAAAGTCTTTATCACGATTTCAATTTTGAAGTTTAAGATACCCATTAGATTTTGCAATTAAAGGATATACCCAGAGTAAAAACCATTAGCAAAGAGGATTTTATAAATAATTATTATAAACCTCAGCAACCTGTTGTAATTGAAAAATTCATAACAGAATGGCCGGCCTATTCTAAATGGGATTTTGATTATATGAAAAAGGTAGCAGGGGATAAAACTGTGCCCTTATATGATGACAGACCTGTTGACTACAAAGATGGGTTTAATGAGCCTCATGCAAAAATGAAGTTGACAGATTATATAGATCTTATAAGGCAACAACCAACGAAATACAGAATATTTTTGTGGAATTTAATTAAAGAAGCCCCTCAACTCCAAAAAGATTTCTTTTATCCTGATTTTGGTTTCCGGTTAATGAAGGGACTTCCAATGTTGTTTTTTGGAGGTGCCGATTCGCATACTTTTATGCACTACGATATTGATCTTGCCAATATTTTTCATTTTCATTTCGAAGGTAAAAAGGAATGTATCCTTTTTCCTCAATCTGAAAATAAGTATCTCTATAAAGTACCTCATTCACTAATTACACACGAAAGCATAAATTTTTCTAATCCAGATTTAGACGAATGGCCTGCTCTAAAGCATGCCAAGGGATTTAGAACGCATTTGAACCATGGAGAGGTCTTATATATTCCTGAAGGTTTTTGGCATTATATGAAATATATCACACCCGGGTTTTCAATGAGTCTGCGTGGTATAGCTCATAATTCAGGAAATCTTGTAAAAGCAGTCTATAATGTATTCTTCATGAGATTTTTTGATAACCTTATGAGAAGAATAAGAGGACAACAATGGATTGACTGGAAAAATAAAGAAGCAATAAAAAGGACAAATAAAATGCTCCGTTAAATTCATTTTAGGGGCCATTCTAAATAAAAAACATTAACCACTTTATTTTTTCTTTCGATTTATGTTTATGTTTACATTTCTTTTAATAATATTTAATGCATCTTGTCGAAGTAAAGTCCCGCCGCGATTGTAAAAGATTCGTATCGTTTCCGGTAGATCTTTACAAAAATCACAAACAATATATAAGACCTCTTGATAAGGATATTGCAGATATTTTTGATCCTTTTGTCAATAAGAATTTTGAACGTGGTAGTTGTGTGCGATGGTTGTTATTAAATGATAATAAAGTCATTGGCCGCATCGCAGCTTTTGTTTTAAAGAAAACCTCGGTGAAGGGAATCTCTGAAAATTTTGGCGGAGTGGGTTTTTTTGAATGTATTAATGACCAAAATGCTGCTAATAAATTATTTGATACAAGTAAAAATTGGTTAATAGACAAGGGGGTTGAGTTCATGGATGGGCCAATAAATTTTGGGGCACGGGACAAATGGTGGGGACTTTTAACTAAAGGCTATGATATGGAACCCAACTATCAATGCAATTACAACTATCCATATTATAAAGAACTTTTTGAAAACTATGGTTTTCAGACTTATTTTGAGCATTATACTTTCCTGAAATCAATAAAAGAAGATGTTAACCCAAGATTGGAGAGAAAAGCCGCTATAGTTAATAGCAACCCGGATTATTCGTTTGACCATTTTAAAATGGAAAAATTTGAAGAACAAACAGATGATATAATAGATATGTACAACAAAGCCTGGGTTAATCATGAAGGCGTTTCCGCAATATCAAGAGAACAGGGGCATCTGTTAATGAATAAATTGAAGCCGATTATCGACGAAAGAATAATTTGGTTTGCTTATTTCAAAGGAGAGCCGGTGGCCTTCTATATCAATATTCCGGAAGTAAATCAATGGTTCAAATACGTTAACGGTAAGCTGAATCTCATGGGAAAGTTAAAATTTGTTTGGCATAAGCGGCATAAAAGAAATAAGAAAATGCTAGGTTTTGTTTTTGGCATTGTTCCAGAGCATCAGGGCAAAGGACTCGATGGTGGAATAATTCATGCATTTCATAACATGGCTAAAAGTTTATCTAACCAATATGAATTTATTGAAATTAATGGTATAGGTGATTTTAATAGAAAAATGATTATTGTCGTAAAGCAGGTAGGGGGTGAGATTTGTAAAATACACACCACCTATAGGTATTTATTCGATAGAACAAAGCCTTTTGAGAGAATGAAGGCAATAAAATAGAACTTCAGTCTATACCAGTTCTTCTTTTTTATCTTTTACCTTAGATGGAGGCATAGTGCCAAAGACTTTATCCCAAAAAGTATTAGATACACCAAAGGCCTTATCAGGATATCTGTAGTGATGAAGACTATGATGTTGCCATAAATTTTTGAAGCGCTTTGGAGGTCGCATAATGTGCGTGGCCCTGTGAACAAATGAATACATTAAGTAGCCCGTAAAGAAGCCAGGAAAAAAACCAAAGGATAAGTCAGAAATTCCAAGTAGCCAAAAAATAGCATAGAACAGTAAAAATAATACACTCGCCATTATTAAACCCGGTACCGGAGGCATTAACAGGCGTTCTTCATCCCGGGGATAATGATGATGCGAACCATGCATAATAAAATGAAAGCGCTGAGACCATTTGGCTTCGGTGACCCAATGGAAAACAAAACGATGCAACATGTATTCCGCAAATGTCCAGAAAAATACACCAACAATAAAGAGGCCGATAATTTCAATAGCGGATAATCCTATTTTTAAATAAGTAAAAGAAATCATTGCTATGATGGTAATTCCATAAACAATGATATTCTGAATTGGATTTGTT
Organism: uncultured Eudoraea sp.; assembly: GCF_947258525.1. Taxonomy (GTDB): domain Bacteria; phylum Bacteroidota; class Bacteroidia; order Flavobacteriales; family Flavobacteriaceae; genus Eudoraea. Next base: position 2,616 of record NZ_CAMYIP010000161.1, on the reverse strand, counting down.
TTGGTGAGGCTTTCCAAAAATGCGTTTTTGAATATTTTTGCCTGACCGTGATGAAACTCCGTTGTGACTTTTGGCTTCATTTTTATAAAATTAGACGTCAAAGTTACAAAATACATCCCTATATACAAGTTATTTGCTTCAGGAAGGTCTAAAATTTCAACTTTTGATATCCTATGATATCAGCTCAGTAATTTTTGCAAAGACCAAATTTCTTTCCCAACCTCGGTAAAGTAAATAATCTGCCAATTTTTTTCTCCTTTTTTGGAGATTTTTTTCTCTGATTTGTTGTAATCTTTTTCTGGCTATTAAGTCCAATTTTTGCAAATAGTCTTCTTTATCTATCTCTTCCAGAGCCAGTTTTATGTTAAATTTTGATATGTTTCGTCGTTGCAGCTCTGCGACAATTCTAACTTTACCCCAATTTTTTAAGTTAAATTTCCCTCTGGCATAACTTCTGGAAAAACGCTCTTCATTTAAAAAGTCATTTTGAATTAAATGAGTGGTAATAAGATCTATTGCTTGCGGAATTATTCCCATTGTCCGCAATTTAGTAGTAACTTCCAAATGGCAACGTTCCTGATAAGCACAATACCTTTCTAACTTCTTAGTTGCTTCATTTACGGAATAAGATTTACGAGAATAATTCATGCCAACGGCGCAGATATCAGTTTTATTATTAAACCACAGGATGTTCCTGATTTTGATTTCAATTACTCAGAAGTGTTTGTAATTTCAATAAAATTACACTAGTCGGATTTTTCATAATTTTTATTTTGGCTCAACTTAAGGAACAAATTTATGAATAACCATAAATATTTTATAAAGTCGGATTTTGGACTACTCATGCAACAGATCAAATTTTTTACCAAGCGTATTTTAAGCTGGATTGTCCCTAAACAAAAAAAAGCGACTCCGTTTTGGAAGTCGCTTTTTTTATCTAATGGTTTTACCGTCTTTATCTTTAAAATGGTATTCGAGATATGTATAAGCATCTCTTGGTTGAATTTTTATCCATTTTTTATGTTCCATAAACCATTTGGAACGATGTGATGGGAATCCTTTGGTCAAATAAGCTGCAATAAAAGGGTGTGTATTCAGCACAATACCTTTATCCTTTGCAGGTCCTTTCATTATTCTTTCAAGCTCTACATTCATTTTTTCAATTAAAACAATAGGAGCTTCTACTTCCTGGTCCTGTCCACTGGGATCTATCTCAGTTGTCTTAATATTAACTTCGGGACGTACCCTTTGCCTGGTAATTTGTATCAGACCAAACTTGCTGGGCGGCAATATTTTATGTTTGGCTCTGTCTTCTTTCATCTCATCTCTAAGATGATTAAAAAGTTTTCTTCTGTGATCGGCTTTTACCATGTCTATGAAATCGACAACAATGATACCACCCATATCTCGCAAACGTAATTGCCTTGCAATTTCTGAGGCTGCCAATAAGTTTACTTCCAAAGCTGTATCTTCTTGATTCTTTGCTTTGTTTGAACGATTACCGCTATTCACGTCTATTACATGAAGTGCTTCGGTATGTTCTATTACTAAATAGGCACCTTTGCTCATGGACGCTGTGCGCCCAAAAGATGTTTTGATCTGCCTTTCAATACCAAATTTTTCAAAAATTGGCACAGAAGAATTATACAACTTAACTATGGATTCTTTTTTCGGTGCAATTTCTAGCACATAATCTTTAATCTGTTCATAAAGCGTCTCATCATCAACATGTATTCCGCTGAAGGTATCATTAAAGACATCTCTTAATATAGAAGAAGCTCTATTTAGCTCAATCAATACTTTAGAAGGTGTCGGCGCTTTATACAATTTCTTACACATTGCTGTCCACTTGTTCAGCAAGTTCTGAAGATCTTTGTCTAATTCCGCTACTTTTTTGCCTTCCGCAACTGTTCTTATAATCACCCCAAAACCCTTTGGTTTTATGCTTTTGACAAGCCTTTTAAGTCTGTCTTTCTCTTCACTGCTTCCTATTTTCTGTGAAACGGAAACACGATCTGAAAAAGGAACCATAACCAAATATCTACCGGCTATGGAAAGTTCCGAACTAATTCGGGGACCTTTTGTTGAAATGGGTTCTTTAACAATTTGCACTAAAAGAGATTGATTGGCTTTAATTACATTATTAATGCTGCCATGTTTATCAATATCTTTTTCGAATGGAAAATTCTTAAGGGAAAAATCTTTTAATTTCCCGGTGCTCACTAATTTAATAAACTTCAGCATGCTTGATAATTGAGGTCCTAGATCGTGATAATGTAAAAAGGCATCCTTTTCGTAACCTACATTAACAAAAGCAGCATTGAGACCGGTAACCGGTTTCCTTACTTTGGCGATTAAAATATCACCAACATTGAATTTATTATCGTCTTCATCTTTGTGAAGTTCTATGAGTTTTCCATCATTTAATAAGGCAAAATCAACGGTATTAGAATTAGATCTTACGATTAATTCTCTATTCACCTGATTCAATTTATATTCGTCGCACATATGATAGGACGAATGGATTAAACAATAGTTGTCACAGGTTGTATAAACCCGTTGAAATTCTTTTTTGGAATTTCTATGTCAATGAACGTATAAAATGAAAAAGCAGTT
>NZ_CAMYIP010000160.1:13094-25269 GCF_947258525.1 uncultured Eudoraea sp. | reverse complement strand
AAGAAATTATCCCTGATGATATTTTTGAATTCCATCAAAGCCAGGCTAAAAAGAAGTTTGATGTTAAGTGCACGGGAATACACTTTACTTACTTCCGGAATTTTGGTATGTGTTGATGAAACCTCGGCAATATCTTCTTCCGTTTTTCTTTTTTTAGTACTGTAACTCCTGTTGAGAAAACGTTGAAAATCAAATCTAAAGACAGTATATAAAAACGCAAAAAGACCAAGCCCTACCCAAAGCACACGATTCCAGACAAGCATCCCTTTAAAAGGTACCATTAAAGTATTTTGTTCTTCCGGAGTCCAGTATTCAATAATGTTATTATAGGTGCCAAATCCAAATGGATCTAAGAGACTCACCAAGGCTTTATTATCTATATCCTGGGTAAGTGTTAAGGTTATTAGGTAGGTAATGAAGAGGATAGCGCCACCTGCATAGGCCAGCATAACTCTCTTTGTTAAACTTACCAATGAAAAGAAGATACATCCTGCAAAGAAAAAGTTACTCCAGTAGAGCATAATTGTTGGCTGTAAATAGTGCACAAAATTAAAGGCTGTAAATCTTTCAGGCTCTTCATAGCCTGCATATGGACCTATAATAAAACCTATGATAAGGCCCACGTGGAGACCAAGGCTAACTAAAAACAACACGGATAGAGATCCAAAAAAGCGACCAAGAATATAACCCTTTTCACTAATAGGGTAGGTGAAGTAATAATTTTCGGTTTTATGCTCTATATCCCTGTACACCGGTACGCCCATGATTGCGCTGGCTATCATTATACCAAAAATGCTGATGGTACTGAGCATAGTTGCTATAGCCACAGGAGAATTGACGAATACCTTTTCTGAAGCAGGCCCGTTTCCCCCGATAGCCACAATAAGCCCGAAAATAAGCAGGATGCCAAAATAGGCATAGGTGGCTGGCCTTTTTAGCCTGTATTTGATCTCGAAGAAAAATATTTCTTTAAACATATTGGATAATTTTTAAGTGATGAAAGGTTTAATCCGTGATTTTCTCCATTCTGGATGAGATCTCAGCAAAATAAACATCTTCCAAATTGGCCTTGCTGGGCTCAAAAGTGGAATCGGGTCGTTCATCACTAAGCACATGAATGATAGTGTGGCCAGCTTTTAAATGGGTAGAAATAACTTGCATTTCGGATTGATACTCTTCCAAATCATCTTTTTCTATGCCCTTTTTCCATATCCTGCCTTTGACGCCTTCTGTTAAATCTGAAGGATTACCTTTAACAACCACTTCCCCTAAACAAATAATAGCCATATTGCTACAAAGATTGGATACATCATCTACAATGTGAGTGGATAAAATAACTATTGTATTCTCACCTATTTCACTTAATAGATTATGAAACCTGATACGCTCTGCAGGATCTAATCCGGCTGTAGGTTCATCAACAATAATTAAACTGGGATCTCCAATTAACGCCTGTGCAATGCCAAAGCGTTGTTTCATTCCTCCGGAATAGGTGCCCAGGCTTTTATTTCGTACATGCCATAAATTGGTCTTATTTAATAAAGACTCTACCAGGTCTTTTCGCTCAGATTTATTGGAAACTCCTTTTAAGGAGGCAATATGATTAAGCATGTTGTAGGAACTTATTTTCGGATAAACCCCAAATTCCTGTGGCAGGTACCCCAGGATTTCCCTTACCTTGGCTTTATCCTTTAAAATATCTATATCACCCATAGTTACAGAACCGGAATCTGCCTCTTGCAAAGTAGCAAGGGTTCTCATTAGCGATGATTTACCCGCACCATTTGGTCCTAGCAAGCCAAACATTCCCTGGGGGATGGTAAGGTTGACATCTTTCAGGGCGTGAACCCCATTGGAATAGGTTTTGTTTAAATCTTTGATCTGTAGTTCCATAGTTATGTGCGGTATGTAAATTTATGTGTTAAGGAAAGATTATTTTGAAGAAATAGAAGCTATTCCTTTCCAGTCGTCCCCGGTTTCCTGGGTAATCATGTGCGCCGACCTGTTCAGAAATAATTTGGCTGCGCTATCATTTCGTTCTTTTTTTACAATTTGTTGAAATGTTACAGCAGCCATTGCAAATTCCTTCATAAAATACTGTTTCATGCCCTCTTCAAAGGTATTAAGGGTTGCTAATTTATGCTTTAAAAGCTGCTCGCTGTCGCCGTTAATACATTCGTAAAGATCAATAGGTTTTTGTTTTCCTTTTACCTGAACGGGACCTAAATACCTGAAATCAAACTCTTCCGGATGTGTCAGGTTATTTTTGCAGTTATCTGTCAATAAAATTGAGGATCCGTAGTGTTTGGATAGTCCTTCAATTCTTGAAGCCGTGTTCACTGTGTCTGATATAATAGCGGCATCCAGTCTTTCTATATCGCCCGTTATACCCATGATAAGGTTACCATTTTGCATCCCAATTCCCAGCTTTACCGGGAAACGATCTTTAACTGCTCTTTCTTCATTAAATACTTTGAGTTCTGAATGCATTTCTACTGAAGCTCTTAATGCGGTCTGAGAACCATCAGGAAATAGGGCCATAAAACCATCTCCCAGATACTGCATTATGAATCCCCCATTTTTGCGAACAATAGGCCCCATTCTTTTATTAAAGGAATTTATAAAAAGGAAGTTGTCTTCAGGATTCAGATTCTCTGATATTGTTGTAAACTCCCTGATATCGGCAAAAACTACAGTTACTTCCTTCTCTACGAGATCACCTAAAGACACTTCTGTAAGCCTGTCTTTTCCCAGGGATTTAATAAATTCATTTGGAACAAATTTTTGACTTACTTCGTGAATAGACCTGATGGCTTCTTCCCGTTCTTTGGCTTCCTGTAGTCCTTTCTGATAAAGGTGGGCGGTCTCCAAAGCACCTGCCGTTTGTAATGAAATCGTGGTAAGTAATTTTAATTCAGCTGCTGTGAATTCTTTTTCGTTATTATGCCCCAGTATGACCATACCTAAAGTTCGGTGTTTAACCTTAAGTGGGGCATACATAATAGTCTTCAGATGGTCTAATGCCGGATTATCCATGATTTTATCTGAAGGTACAATAGCTGATGTGCCTTTGTTAATCAATTTTTTGAGCAGATCATTGAGTTTATCAATATTCTTTTCTTTCTCCGGATTCAGGCCAAATGCGGCGAGCTCAACTACTTTATTTTGTTTTGGTTCATAAATTAAAAAGAGACCATGCGTTGAATTAATAATTTGAGAGGCTTCTCTTAGTGCCATCTCTGCAATGGATTTTTCATCTATTTTTTCAGAGATCATCTCACTAAAACTATAGATCATATTTATTTCCCGATACAGGCCTAAAACCTCATTTCCAATTTTTTTCTTTTCAAGTTCTTTTTTAACCAGGACCATAACCATATTGGCTAATAATCTCCCATCTTCATTTGACGCCAGTAACCGGCCATAGATAATATCACCCAGACTTAAGTTAAAAGATTGAAACTCCTCATTGAAAGAACCGAAAAGCAGCTTTTCGTCGCATCCCATTACGCCGAAATTTATTCCCAATTTCAAAGCGATATCACTAAAGGCCGATTGTGAATCGTTTCCTTTTTTTAAGATGTTTTTGAGGGCTCTTAAATAATATTTAGTATCTGTTTGCCGGGTCATTGCTATACCTCCAGGATTTCTTCCGCAACAGCCAGCATCTCATCCGGGTCAAAAGGTTTTGTCATGTATCGGTCTGCCCCCATGTCAAGGCCTTTTTGCCGATCAACTTCCTGACCTTTTGCGGTTAAAAGTATAATATAAACATGTGATAAATTGAGTTCTTTTTTTACAATCTGACAAACCTCCATCCCGTTCATTTTAGGCATCATAACATCCAGGAATACAAGATTTGGTTCCTCTTCCTTAATTAAGTTTAATGCCTCTTCGCCATTTTCAGCAAACAATAATTCTACCCCTTCATCCTCTAAATCCTCCAAAGTTTGCTCAATTAACATTCTGATGTGAGCCTCATCATCTACTATCAGCAATTTTTGTCCCATATATTATTTAGTTACTGTTATGATTTATTTTACTCGTAGATAAAAAACATTACATTTTCCATCCCTTCCTGCAATTTCAGGTCTTTTATTTTCTTTTGATCCCCATTATAAACGGAGTTTAACATTATTATATCGGGCTTGGCTTTGGTGGCAGTTTCCATAAAGTCTTTGGAGGTAGATTCCACTACTTTATAACCCCTTGCATTTAAAACTTCTGCAAGTGTTTTTACAGCCGACGCATCTTCATCAACCACCAATACTTTTTTCTTCGAAACGCCCTGTTCCAGCAGTTCCTCCACTTCATGAAACAAATGTTCAGTATTTATTGGTTTCGTAAGATACCGGTCTACACCTATCCTAAATCCCCGTTCTTTGTCCTGTACAATGGATAAAATGATTATTGGGATGTCCATAGTCGCCGGATCGTTCTTTAGTACTGCCGCGACATCAAATCCGTTTATTTCGGGCATCATGACATCAAGAATAATTAAATCCGGTTTTGATAAACGTACCATGTCCAGGGCCGCTTTGCCATTGGCCGCTTCTTTTACCTCATATCCTGCCTCTGTAAGTTCCTGTCGCAGTAAAGACCGGATAGGGGTGTCATCATCCACCACCAAAATAGTCTGCGCCTTTTTCAATGTTTTAAGAGAGGAGTGCTTAATTTGTTTTTTTAAGCTTTTAAGGATTCTCTCAAGTTGAATTGGTGGCTGATCTGTACCTTCTCAAGCCCCAATCCCGTGCCTTTGGGTTTATCGGTAAGTGTATCCCCGGCTTGCCTGAAACGTTCAAATACCTTGTGCCTGTCTTCCTCGGCAATTCCTATCCCGGTATCCTGGACCTCAACGAGTAATTGTCCGTTATCTAATGATGCTTCAATAGACACCGAACCTTTATCCGTGAATTTTACGGCATTTGATAAGAGGTTAATAACCACCTGGATCAGTTTGTCTTCATCGGCACTGACCAAAGGCAGATCTTCAGGAACATTTTTCTTCAGGGTTAAATTTTTCTGTTCAAATAGCGAAGAGGTGCTGGCTATAGCCCTGCTAATTACATCCTGTAAGAAAACAGGTTTTTTGTTCCATTCCATCCTGCCCGATTCTATTTTGGCGAGATCAAGTACATCGTTGATCAAATTAGTAAGCCGCTCTCCCTCAGACACAACTACATTTAGGTTTTCGCTAACCTGTTTCATGGTTCGCTTTATTTTTTGATCATCAACGGTCACCGCAGGAAATATCTTTTCTTCGAGCCTTTTTCTGATGATTTTTGCAAAACCCAATACTGATGTTAAGGGGGTGCGCAATTCATGGCTTACTGTAGAGAGGAAGGCGCTTTTTGCTTCATTGGCATCCTCCGCTTTTGCCTTGGCCCCTTTAGCTTCTTCATAAAGTTCCGCATTATGAAGGGCTATCCCCACGTTAATAGCAATTGTACTTAGTAAATTTTTATCTTCCTGATTAAATCTGCTGGCCAGTTTTGTGCTTTGAACACTAAGTACACCAATAATTTTATCTTCTACAGGAATAGGAACCCCCAAATATGAGATGGCCCGTTTACCGGTTTGCTCAATCCCGTACTTGTCGTATTGGGCAACGATATCGGTATCTTTGTTTATTAGTAAAGATTCACCGGTTTGAATAATTTTAGAAGTGAATCCTTCCCCATAATTCATTGGAGGCATATTATCACCATCCTGGTACGGAAAATTAATAACTCCTTTTTCTTCATCTAACAAAGCCAGATAGGTAATATCCGATTTAAAGAGCTTCTTCATTTCATTACCTACCAATTTTATCAATTCATTAAGCTCCAATTTCTCTGTCAGGGCTTTGCTTACATGGTTAACTGTGTCTAATTCATCGAGGCGCTGTTGTACTTCTTTGGTACGTTCTTCCACTTTTTCTTCCAGATCTTTTTGCTGCTTTACTAAGAGGTTAGTCCTTGTTTTAACAATGGCGTAGACCAATAAGAGGAAACCTAAGACATAGAGTGCATAAGCCCACCATGTTTCGTACCAAGGAGCACTTATACTAAAACTGACCGACTTTTCTTCGGAAACATCCCCATAAACATTTTGCGCTTTAACTCTAAAACTATATTTCCCGGGAGGAAGATTGATATACTCTCTGGAAGCTTGTTTGGTCCAAGCAGACCAGGTTTTGTCCAGGCCTGCTAATTGGGTGCTGTATTGCATTTCATTTTGTCCAATAAATAAGGGGGCTGCATAGCCAATATTTACATTATTCTGATCATAAGGTATTTTAAGACCTTCAGGAAAATCTGAATTGCCAGCATAGATAATAGAATCTCCTGCTATAGCCAACTTTCTCAATTCTACATTAAAGTTAGGAACAAAGGGTTTAGCAAGATTTCCTTCATATCTTATAACCCCATCAGGACCTGTGAACCATGCCAATTGTGTGTCATTCTCCTCAGAATTCTCCACGTAAATAGTCCAGATTCGATTGTTCTTAAGTTCCTTAAAAGTTTCTTTGTTAATAGTATACTCCCCATTGGAATCTTTTGAGGCTACCATTAGTCCGGATCCTACGTCAAACCATAGGCTACCATTATCATCCTCATAAAAATTAGTACCTGGTCTGTTAAAATCTATCTGGTCACCAAAAAAGAATTTTTTTTCTTCAAAACGGTTTTCACTTTCATTAAATGCAAAAGACTGTTGCGTTTCTGTTGCCCAAAAGACAATTTCTTCACCGGCTTCCACAAAAAATATTCTGGAATTCGGCAACCCATTATCATTATCCAGATAATCAAATTTCGAATCCGGAAAACTAAGCTTATTATCAACTAATTTGGGATAAATCCGTATCACCTGACTTTCTAGACTAGACTCTACAAACAAACTTCCATCGGAAGCTTCTAACATATTAGCGCTGCTTCTTGTTGGTTCATTGGTAAATGATTCTTCGAGGAATTTATTTTGGCGGCTATCGTAATAAAAAGTTATTATTCCTTGTTGATGTGATATATATATCCGCTTTGGATCCTTCTTTGATTGGTAAATTTGACCGGCTCTAAAATCATAATCGATATTTTCCCGTACATATTTAAAGGAAGTTCCTGTAATTTCTACAAATCCCATTCCATTGGTCCCTACATATAGCCTATCGTTGAATTCCAAAAAATTAGTTCCCTGACCAAAGGTTCCGGGTATATTTTTTATCACTTTTTCATCTTCATCCAAATAAGAGACACCATCATTGTTACTCAAATAAAGGACACCTTTAAATCTATAGACATCATTGACTACATTAGTAGAAAGGCCCATGTCGGAATCCAACAAAGTGAAAGAAGAATTAAGGTTTGTCGTAGAAATACCATTTAAGAGCATAATCCAAAGAACGCCTCTTGAATCGACATATACATAATCGACGCTCCCATCCTGCAACCCATTATCTGTGGTATACTTCTGTATTAATTTTCCATCATGATCAATTAGATAAGCGCCATCACTAAAAGTATTTAACACAAAACGACCATCATCCAAAGCCACACCCGGCAGGTATAACTTATCTTTAACGTAGGTATCTATTTCTGTCTTAAAAGGTTTAAATTCCTTACCATCATATAGGAAAAATCCTTTGGTTCGCGTACCAATAAGCAATTGATCTTCATCATAGGGTAAGATGGTGTAAATACGTTCGCTGGTAAATGCTTCTCCACCGGGAACTACTTCAAAAGTGTCATCATCCTTCAAGATACATAGACCTACCCCCCAAATACGAAGGTAATAGGTGTCATTAATAATATTACCTACATGATAACCATCCTCAGAGGGAATCACTTTCATTTTTTCACCATCCCAGGCATATAATTTAAATTCTGTTCTAAAAATGATCCTATCCTTATGGTAATCTATCTCCCATACATCTTTAAAAGACCTATGCTCTTCGGGAATTTCATTTAGCAAGGTCTTATATTGAAATTCTCCGTTAGCATCTGCTTCCAAATATCCTATTTCGCCAATTCCCCCAACATGAATTGTACCATGCTTATCTTTTTTCAAGGATCGTACACCTCCAACCTTGGGTAACCTGATCAAATCCCAATTTACCCCATCGTATTGCAAAATCCCTCCTCCATTTGCGAAATACATAATTCCTTTATCATCTTCTAATGCCCACCAATTGGCAGGTCCGGCTCCATAATCCTGGTATTTGTAATTTGTAATAATAGGTTTACCCAATTGTTTCTGGGCCAAAAGAGGTGCGGTGGCCATTAAGAAGAAACAAATAAAAAAGACAAAGTTCTTCAGGCAGGTGTTCAATATAGTTTTTAGCATAGTTGGCAGGAAAATAGTTGTGGTTGGTCTTTATAAAAAATACTGAGCTGAATTTACAAAATTTATTGGAACTCTTTGAAGTAATTATTAAAATGTGAGTTTGTTTAACAATGTTAGAAGAAGATTCCTACAGCGCTTAGAGATTTGCAGGTACATACCAAAAATCAGTGTTTATTAAAGGATAGTTGTCGTTTATCATGCGTGTTGCTTAATTGACCAAAAATCTACAATCCATTCTTAATTTTTGTGTATTTTAGGCGGCAATAATATAGGGTAAGAAACCTTTTATTTGAAGGGGTAAAAATGAGAATGTTAAAAAGAATAACCGAGAACCGTACGCTAATATAGATGAATAGTAAAAAATTACATACCACTTCGCTTGAGAATCTTTATGGCCCCATTTCTTGTGATATTATTCGGCAGGATAATGAAATAAGGATTGTTCATCTCAGGGATAAAAAGAATGTTTCCAGGACCGTAGGGGTTGTTAGGTTTTATAATACAGATCACAAAACCATTAAAACAGTACACAAGACGATACTTTCAGGAGAATTGCTTGGAAAGACCCTGAAACAATCCAGAATTCATTATAATAAAGAAACCATTGGCGCCGTGACTGTAAGATTGCCGGATTGGATAATAGATAACTTTCCTACCAAAGAAGAACATAGTGTTGCGGTAATCTCATTCATTAATATAGATACTTCTTTTAACGGACCACTTCTATATACCAGAATAATTGAAGTCTTACCGCCGGACTTAAGTACCGGTTATGAAAACGATATAATTCAAAAGCAGGATATTGACAATGATATTTTGCCTTTATTTGAATTAGCCGATTTAACAATTGAAAACATAATAGTATAACAAATGTATAGCTGTATAGTAATTGGGGCAGGGCCCGGAGGCATTGTAGCGGTTAAAGAACTACTTGAAAAAGGAATTAAGGATGTGCTGTGTTTAGAGCAGTCTGATACCTTAGGAGGGGTTTTCGCCAATGGGTATGACAATCTAATCCTGACATCTTCCGTAACCTTCAGTATGTTTTCGGATTATTGGGTAGGGGAAGGCATGGACCATCATTTTTGGAGTAAGGATGAAGCTGTTTCCTATTGGGACTCCTATGCCGACCATTTTGGCGTGAAAGAACATATACGCTATAGCAGCAAAGTGGCAGAAGTAGTTTCAATTGATGAAGATCATTGGAAGATTAGACTTGCATCTGATGAATTAATAGAAACCAAACGCATTATTTTGGCTATAGGAAATAATAATGTACCCAAATATCCCGATTGGCAAAAAGAACTCACCAAAGTTTCCTATTCACATTCCAGGGACTATAAAAATGCGAACGATTTTGAGGGTAAGCGAGTGCTTGTTGTGGGTGGTGGCGAATCCGGATCGGATGTAGCCTTTGAAATTTCCAAGGTGGCAAAAGAATGTTGGGTAAGTCTCCGTGAATCTACCGGGTGGGTGGTTCCGCGTCGGCGTGGAGGTCATGCAGCCGATGTTTCAACACATCGCGGAATTTGGGATTTACCCCGTGAATACGGTAAGAAGCTAAGTCCCTTTGTGCTGAAGCTGGAGCGAGCAAGGCAAGACCCAGTTTTTGATGCCCTGGCAGACCTCAATGAAAAAATTACCGTTGAACGTGGCATCTGGGGAATATTTGGCACAAAAACCCTGGCCTTACCTAAGGCCATTGCACATCATGGATGTAAAGTAATCGGGGATATTACCAAAGTAGAAATGGGTGGTACTAAATTAACTGATGCTGAAGGTACTTGTATTGAGGATATTGATACTATAGTATTTTGCACCGGCTACCAGAATAAAGTAGACTTTATGCCCGAAGAGCTCAAAAGTTGCGATCCAAGGAAGATGTATAAACATATGTTTCATCCCAAATATGGCGATCGCATAGCCTGGATTGGTTGGGCAAGGCCTGGTTTTGGAAGCCAATTTCCTATTATGGAAATGCAGTCCAGATATTGCGCCTTAATTTTTAACAAGGACATGAAGTTGCCGGCTCCTGAAAATATGGAAAAGACTGCGCGGGAAGACTTTGACGCATACCATGAACAATTTGAGCATAATGCAGAACGGATACGGAGTCTGGTAGATTATCACAGATATATGAACGGAATGGCAAAAATTATTGGATGTAACCCTCCTCTGGGTAAATACTTTTTCCTGCGACCGAAACTTTGGCTGCATCTTATGTACGGGCCTACACAGGCCACTCAATTCAGACTTCGGGGACCCGGGAAGAAAGTTCAACTTTCGCGTGAAATAATAAATAAACTTCCTATAAGTACATATAACCATATTGTAAAGGCAGGATTAAGGGGTAGGGTGCAATTTGGGTTAAAAAGCCTGGTGCCAAATTTCCTTCAAAATTAGCCTTGGCTTGGCTCTGCAAAGACAATCCAATTCTAAATGATAATGAACTTGATATGAGAAGAACCCTAAGCTTTTATTTCTGGGTCCTATCTCTTTCGGGATTATTTTCACCCATAGCAGCTCAGGAGCAATTACCCGAGGAGAATCATGATATTCCGGAACCAATGGTTTTTGATTTGGTTCGCGAACTGGGAGCCAGACAGGGGGAGTTGGAGATTAATGTGCTAGCTGAATTTCCTTTGAATAATACTTCTTCACGACATATAGAATGGGCTCCGGAAATTGAATATGCCATTTGGGATAATTTTGCAGTAGAATTTGAACTTCCTTTTGAAGATGGTACATTGGAAGCTTTAAAGGCCGCTTTGCAATACACTTTCGGTAAATCCAAATCTGGAAACTTTATTCATGGGGCACAATTCATGGTTGAAAAAATAAGGAAAACAGATAAATGGGATCTTAGCCTGCTTTATATCCCTGCTTATAGGTTTAATGAAACATGGAGTATACTGGCCATGCTAGGGCTTCGCCAGCAGGTAGGTTCCGATTCTCAGAATAAAACTACCACGCTGCTGCTGAACGCAACGATTTTTGCTGAAATCAGTAAACGTGTTACGCTCGGATTGGAATTCAATAATTCGGACCCCGGAAATTTTGATGAAGAGGAGGAACTAGAATTGCTTGCCATGCCACAAGTGCATATAGAATTCTCAGAGCATTGGTCATTGCAAACAGGGGTAGGAGGAGAATTTACAGACTCAAAAGTTAATGCTACGGCTGCTTTTCGGATGATTGCGGAGTTTTAGCAGGAGGGTGTATTCAGAAAATACTATGCACTTATAGTCTTCTCTTTTTTAGTTTTGGTCAATGGTTTCTCTTTGCTGTCATTTACAAAATACATATCCATCATGCCCTTGTTTTTGACATGTATTTGCCCTCGGTGTTCACAGGAATAGCGATCCCTGATAAGCAAATAGGTGCTCTGAGAGACATTTACCCTTCCCGGTTCTGATAAAGATTCCATTCGGGCAGCAACGTTAACGGTATCTCCCCAGATGTCATAGGCAAATTTTCTGGTTCCTACCACACCGGCTATAATGACCCCTGTATTGATACCAATACGGACATCAAAAGGTACGATATCCTTTGGTGTGTTACGTTTAGTTTCTTCCATAATCTGAGCAATCTCAAATGCGGCCTGAACCATTTTATAGGGATGGTCCTTGGTAGGAAATGGTAAGCCCCCGGCGCACATATAAGCATCGCCAATAGTTTTAATTTTCTCAAGATCATATTTTTCCATGACGGCATCGAACTTCGAAAAATAATAATCCACGGTTTTAACCAGTAATTCCGGCGACAGGTTCTGTGAATAACTTGTAAACCCTTTAAAGTCTGTAAACATTACCGTCACAGACTCAAATTTCTTGGCTTTTACCTTTCCGTTCTGTTT
>NZ_CAMYIP010000160.1:0-12977 GCF_947258525.1 uncultured Eudoraea sp. | reverse complement strand
ATCTTATTGGTTTTCTTAACGTAGCGGTATCTTTTATAGGATCCTGCAGCAAGTACAAAGACAAAAAGCAGTCCCAAAACAGTTCCGTAAATGACATACTTCTGCCGCTTGGTCTGTAAGTCAGCAATTTGTGCTTCCTGCTCCAGCAGCCCTATTTCATCCTCTTTCTTTTCCAAATCAAAATCGAATTGGAGGCCACGGATTTTGTCGTCGGTTTCTACATTAAACAAGGAGTCCTTGGCCACAATCAATTGTGTTTGGTACTTAAAAGCATTGGTGTAATCTCCCTGATTGGCATAGGCCATGGATAAACCTTCATAAATATCCTTCAATTCAAATTTGATGCCCATTTCATTGGCTAAAGATTCCGCTTCCTTGAATGCACTCAATGCTTTTGTAAAATCATCGTTTTGATATACCTTTCCAAGTTCAATCAGAGTCTGAACCATTTGCAATTGTTGGCTGTTCTCTTTTGCATTTTGATAGGCCTGGTCCAGATAGGATATTGCCTTCTGTTTTTCACCCATTTTAAATTCTACAATACCTAATTTGGTAAGATTATCCGTATTATCAGCGGTATTAAGAGTCAAAGGCAGGGCATCCTGATAGTATTTTAATGCTTCCTTGTAATTACCCTGCAGCAAATAGATCTCACCTTCACCCATTAAATAGGAAGTAGTTATCTGGGGTTCATCTAATGCAGGTAAGTACTTGGGAATCCTGTTAAAATATTCCAGGGCCTTATCGTAATCATTGGGTGTATCGCCGTAAACCCCGCCAATATTTAATAAAGCAGAGGCAATACGCAAAGTGTCCTGTATTTTTTCCGCGATACTTAAAGATCGCAGGTAATAATCGATAGCCTTGGAATTACTGCCCTGGCTGTAATACACCGCCCCTAAATTGTTAGAGAGGTTGGCTATTCCCTGGCTGTCCTCAATGTATTCAAAAATTTCAAGGGATTTTGTCCAGTGGTCCAGTACCTGCATATAATCCCCCTGATAATAATGGGCCATCCCAATATTCTTCTCTGCATATGCCTTTCCCCGTAAATATCCAAGTTCATCGGCAAGTTCTCCGGCTTGTTTAGACACGATCAGGGATCCTGAAATATCCTCGTTCTGAAGAATTTCCACGCTCAGGGCATTCAGGTTCCTAACCTGTAAAGTATCCTGCTTCCCTGACTGAACCACCGTCTTTAGACTGTCTATTTGCGATTCCTGGGAAACTACTGACCTTGTCGAAAATAATGTGCAACAGACCAGGACTGCAAAGATTGTTTTATTTCCCACTTTATTCATATCGGTCTCTATAATCAGTCTTTTACCACTGTATAAACATTCACATCGTCTTTGGTAGTGATCCTTATAAAATACATGCCATCCGGGTAGTCTGACATATTTATCTCATGTGTAGTTGGGCCATTTCTACCATCTAAGGAGGTGTTAAGATATAAAATACCATAGAAATCAAAGATATCAAGAGTAACAACCTCCGAAATATTCTGATCTATGAACAATATGCCATTCACAGGATTCGGGTACAAAATAAAGGACGCATACGTACCTGAAATTCCCGAATCGCACCTGTTGTCATTGGCATTAGCATTGGAAGTCGTTGAACTTTTATGTGTGCTGTCCCTGCTTGTAAGTTCCCACTTCAGTGTATCTCCATTAAAACGAATTGAAAAAGTACCCTGGCCTGGTAAAAAGATAAATGGTAATTCCCCAATGCTGGTAGCTGCTGCCGGCCCGGTTAACTGATTCTCCGGCCCTTCGGCTATATAAATAGTCTCTTCATTAGGGTTCTCATAACGGTAATGTGCAATATAAAACAAACCATCAGGATCACTGAAATTTTCCTCCACACAATCCAGGTAGGTCCTTATTTTTCGAAGGTTATTACCGGTAGGATTTATATATAGCGTTCCAATTTTACTGTATTGAATCTCATAATTTTGTGGTTCCGCTATTTTAATAAAATAGATTCCGGTTGCACCGGGAGTATAGGCAACCCCATTGGCATCTTCAAAGATATAGGGGATGCCCTCAGGGAATACATCTTCCTGAGTTTCATCATATTTATACCCATCTATTGTCGAGCTTACAAGGGAAGTGTCTATTATGGTTCCCTGATCGATTATCAGATCCCCGGTTTCAACGAATAATGTAGCCGGATTTACAGTAATAGTACTGGAATCATAAGTAATATTAAAATTCGCCCCGATAGGGGCAAAATAAGCACCCGGATAGGAATAATGCACCTCTGGTGTCGGAGTTACATCCAGTCCTGTAATAAGGTTTACGGAATAGAAAGTAGAGACACTACCTCCAGTTTCTGAATCATCATCGGCATGGAGCACCGCAAATACCGGGGAATAATCGTTTCCATCGTCAGCGCCTCCCAGGTCACCATCATTTACAACGGCTTTAAACCTATTTTCAAAAGACACCTGTTCTGTTAACAGATCTTCTCCGTTAACTACTGCTTTGAATCTGTTTACAACGGCTTTAAATCTATTTTCAATATAATTATCAAAATCCTGAGTATCCAGATCAATAAGGTCCATTTCATTAACCACAGCTTTAAACCTGTTAAGAAGTGTATTTTCAGTTGCCATCCAACTGCCGCCATCCAATAAATCTAATAACTCTGCTGTGTTCACAACTGCCTTAAACCTGTTAATTAGAGCCAGGGTATTATCTTCAAAAAAGGTTGTATTGTGTGCCTCCGAAATGTTGGCCAGGAATTCTGTATTATTTGATATTCCTGTTGTATCATAGATATAATTCAAATCGAGATTAATGGCCTCCCCATAAGTAGTAACCACCGGTTCCGGTATTATAGTAAGGTCTTTTTTGGTAACAATAAAGGGGCCACTTTTAAAAGTTACTATATACTCCGGGAGTTCTGTGACCTTTGTTGAACTGCAGTTTACCGTACCATCAAAACATGGAAAAATTGTATAATTACTTACCCTGGGATATGGAGGTTCAGCATTGGTATCAAATATAATTTCAGGCAATGGAGAAAGCCCCAATTCTAAAAGCACCTCATTCAGGCTTTTGTCATCGGGAAGACCATCTTCGTAAGGTGCGGGAAGTCCTTGTACGGTAAAGTCAAATTTATTTTCATAGGCTTGGCCGTATTCTATTTCCACTTCATTTGCGGTAATTCTCAATGCTAATCTACCATCCTCAATGATCGGCAGCGCATTAGAATCACCCCCATTATTTACAGTACCGGCCAAGGGAGCAGTATTTAAAACAACATTCGGGTTGCTAATAAAGGGTGGTACGGTAACCACAAGCAAGGTGTCTGTTCTGGTAGTTTCATCTACTTCTAACTCTATTCGGTCTACCTCTGTGGCGTTATCTTTAAATAATTGTAAAATATCTATAGTATTTTCAGTTTCTTGCCAGGAGGGTATGGCCGATTTCGCTAATGCAAAGGCCGCTGCCACATGCACTACGGAGGCAGAGGTGCCAAAGAAATTTTTATAGGGATCTCCGTCTACCGGCTCACCGTCAACTTCATTTTGCCCAATGGTTTGAACATTGGTATTTACCCCGTCAAAGGATGAAAGAGCAACTTGTGCAGCTGCCTCATCTGTCATAAGTGCCCCTGGAAGTACTCCTCCAAAGGATGAAAATGGTTGAGGTGTAAAAGGTTCAGAGTTTAAGGATTTTCGAAAATCAACGGCACCAATGGCCAAAGCTTCCGGCGTCAGCGGATGTCCACTCATGGTGGAGGCACCATCAAAATAATTTAATACCTGTAAACTATTTGCAACAAAGATGATGTACCTAAAAGGCAAGGATCCAGGATCCCCGTTGGCACTGGTGATTAAAAAATTAGCCTGCCCATCTGCCGTTGCCCTAAAAGTAATGTACTCAATAGGATCTCTGGCATCATCAACACTATCATCTTCACCGTCATTATAGTAATTATTACCAACGAGCAAGCGCTCCTGATCGTCTAGCACCCAAAAATCCAGATCGGAATCAGCACCGAGCATATTATTCTGAGAGGCAAAGTCTTCATCCCATTGCAGGACTATCATATAAGTTTCTCCATTTTTTACTTCAAATCGTTGATAAATATCATCCGTGCCACCAAATATATGAGCTACTGCATCGGGATCTTGAACAAAGTCCGGGATGTTGGCACCTTCAGATGCTTGAAAAATAGACTGGTATGCATTATCGTAGAAATTACCGGCAGAAGTAAAATAGAAGTTCCCGTCTTTGGTAAAATCCTGAATGGCCTTACCTATATTGGTTATTCCGAACATAGGTTCGCCAGGAAATGTAATATCATCTAAGCCTATAGTATTTTCGGTGCTGCTTAGATTTTTAATGCCCAATTCAAAATCGCGCGGAGACAATACCCCCGTACGAAATGCTAAGCTGGCACCCGGGGCAATATCATGGGCTATATGCAGCATGGCCCTACCCTCATCAGAGATTTGGCCAAACGTATAAGGATATTCCTTTATAACCTCCACCGGAGTATCGTATCCATTAGGATTACCGTCACCCGCAATGCCAGGAAGATCACCAGCCTCCACATCTATTTCCTCATTGGATTGTTGTCCCCCCGTTGGATTGGCATCAAAGCTATTCGAAAAAACCACTATATTTATACCTTTACCATCTACAGCAGCACTTCCCTCTTCAGATATAATTCGATAAGATTCACGAACAATGTCTGTCCTCTGCGCGGCATCACCCTGAGTAATGGCAAGCCCTGTTTCTTCTTGGACACCTGATGTAAAAGGTGCATATAAGGCTTGTGCTGATTTTATGATGTCAAAATAGTCAATAAGAGCTGGCATCGGCGGAAGGGGCTGCTCCGGAGGTAAAATTTTGTCTATAGGGAAAAATACATCTATAGCACCCAATCCCTCAGGATTATCATTATTAGGAATAATAAGTGTTGGATCTACTATGAAGTCGGATAGCTGTGGATCAGAATTATATGCTAATCCGAAAACATCTTCCAAAACATCAATGACCGCTTGGGCCTGACCGTCGAATGGAACAAGTTGAATAAGTACCCGTTGATTGGCATCAACTTGATAAATGATGGAGGCCTGCTGTTCCGGCACCCAGTGATAAAAGTTCCGGGCCTACGAAGCCACGAGTTTTTCCATTCCCCGGGCCTATGACCGGAACAATAAAGCTATCTTCCTCACAAACCGGGGAATCAAAGGTTGCTCTTATTTTAACGTCGCTTGAGCCACCGAATGCCACGGTCCATTTGGCATGGCCGTTATCAGCAAAAACCACAGACAATACCTTTTCATGAGTGCCCGGTTCAAAGGAGGTAATACCATCGATCTTCTGAATCCCATTAAATTCCGAATCCTCTATCCTATCACTTAAGAAAATATAGCTTTCCTCTTGCTCTACCGTTATAGTCTTGTTAGTGGGATTGGTATATCCAAAATTGGCAAGATATAAGCCATTACCAATGTCCTCGGCACAGGTGAAAAGAATCACATCTTTATTTTTTTGTGAGAATCCTGTAAACGTAATCCCTAAAATCAATAATAGGGTCAACAAACATCTCAATTGAATATATTTCTTGTTCTTGCCTAAAATGTTTCTATTGGCATGAAATGGTAAGTAATTAAGTGTCATGATTGGTTAATTTATTTATACCTAATTCAATTTTGATACTCTTAAGTGCTCAGAATATATTTTATATATGATTCTTTACCACTTATAATTTAGCTATTTTATTAAAAAAATCAAAAGGATAACTATCTTCAAATTGAAGAATTATACCTTGTATTACGATCTTATCTATGTAGTCTTATCAAGTATTTGAAAAATTTAATCTAATTCAAATAAACCAATTTTTAAGATACATAAATAACCAAAGCGTAAAGGGGGGAAGTATTTAACTTAAAGGTAACTTTAGGTTAATATTCTTTAAATGTTCTATTAAAGATAACCATAAAAATTCAGATAATATTAGTATCACAAATAAAGGCAAAATCCGGGGTGGATTCAATAGGTCCAAGATATTAATAAAATTCGGTTATAATTATTAATTCTTTTCAGAAGGGGATGTACTGTTGCATTTTTAGGATAAATGACACTATTTGAAATCATTTCTGGCATAATGCAAAAAAAAAGGTTTGAAAATTGTGTTCTTTACATCATATTGGACTTTAAAACACGATTAAATCTAAAGCCGGAAGTTATACCTGAATTTTAGCAGGATTTGTTCATTCTGAAGTTGCCAGCGGTCCGTGATATCATTGAAGGTATTGTGGTTGAAAACCAGGAATACTTCGCCAAAAGGAGAAAAAATCCAGTGAATCCTGGCGTTTATGCCTAATAGCCTGCTATCAGTATCGTATTGCACATAACTGTTTAACTGTAAATCAGAGGTTACGTTAAACCGAAGCCGCATCCCCAGGAGAGTCTGGTCAAAATCTCCCCAGGGTAGACGGCCAATATTCCGAATTCCATTCAATTCCAGCCCTATCAGGGAACTGGGATTCCAATTAAGTTCCAGTTGGAATTCATCCAGATTACCATCGTAAAAAGAACCAAACCACCAGGTTGCCTGACCACTTAACCGCCTTTTGGCTGCAAATTCAGCCTCTAACCGATATCGCATAAAATTGTAGCCTCCTGCCGGGATTATCACATTCTCAGAAATTTCAAAAGGCGTAAAAAGATTTTCACCAACGGGTCTCACATTGAATTCAATACGATCCCCGCTTTCCAGTAGCCAATTAACAGGGGCGGTAAAAACACTGTACGATTGCCATATCCCATCAACTCCCTGGATATAAGTGACAAAAAACTGATTGAACATCTGTCTTACCAAAGGCCAGCTTGGGCGAGGGGCATAGACAGACCCCAAACGGAAATAATGGATCCCTTTTCGCGGGACAAACCCAAGTGATGGATCAAAATTTTCTCCTATTCTTGAATAGGTAAGGGACAAATCCCAAAGATCATTGGGATAATCTACTTTCAGCCCAAAGGCTGTCTTATCATTGGTTAAATCCGCCCTGTCTGTGTACAGGCCCCAGACCCCGGCAATAAAATTCTTATCCCCTTTAAACCTGGTTGTTTGATAGGTAAAATCCAAACCAGACATCCAGCTCCCATTTCGGTTTGTTGGATCGCCAAAAGTGGATATAAAACCTACTGAACTTTCACCCAGAACATTCTGACGAAGGCGAAAAACGCCCATATTGGTAGCTGAATACTGTTGGTCGATGGTTTCAAATTTATTTGTCCGTATTCCCAAACCACCAAAAGCGGTTTTCCCTATTCTTCCATTAAGTTTTACACCGGCAATGATGGGTACCTGGGTAGCTTCAAAAAGGCCGATCCGACGACTAAAAAATGGGAGTACCGTATTACTGCCGGTACCAAATCCAAATTCAAAAATATCTGAACCTTCCAGAAAAAATGTTCGCTTTTCGGGAAAAAACAAAGGAAAACGGGTGAGGTTCGTTTGCCGGGTGTCTACATCGGTTTCCGCAAAATCGGTATTTACAGTTATGGTTGCCAATACATTGGGCCCAAGTCGCTGACTGGCATCAAGGCTAGGTTCGAATCCTCCGATCGTTGCTCTGTTTTCGCCCTCTTTGGTAAGCGATCCCACAAGGGATGGCCTTATACTTAACCCAATGCCATAATTGAATTCAGGAAGCTGTGCCAAGAGGCCCGCCCGACTGGTTTGACCAAAAAACTGGTCGCGTTGCACATTGGCCCATCGAATGGTTTCCAGGTTTCGCTGAATACGCCTCTCTATGTTGAAACCCCATTGCGATATTCCTTTTTTGTAATTTATACTTTGGATAGGAAGTCGTATTTCCAGTGTCCAACCATCCTTTTGCAAGCTTGTCCGGGCTTCCCATATGGCATCCCAGTCCTCATTTTCGGACTCACCCCTATTAGAAACCAGTGCGTCGTAACGGGCGGCATTTGCATTGACTGCCAGGATATAGCCCGATTGCCCGTCAAGAAAGGGATCAATTACAATTTTCACATGATCTTCATTGGAAATATCCGCATCCCTTAACTTCGAAAACCGTACGATTTTATCGGGCTCAGGATCCTTGCATTCCACTCCGATAATAATCGCTTTTTCATTTACCAGCACCCTGGCCAAAGTAGGCGATGAAGGTGTCCCTTTTTCGAGGGGTTCTGTAGTTAAGAAATCACTTAAAACCTGCGCATTTTCCCAGTCGGCTTCATCCAATACACCGTCAATTTGGATTTCACCTTTAAGAGAACCTGCTAAAAGTACAGGCCTGTCTGAGGTCTGCCCAAAAACTGCAGTGGTAGCGATGAAAAAACAATAAAAAAGGAAACGGAGTTTCAAGGAATTGGGTTGGCTTTTGATGTTTATTAAAGATACATCTATTCATGGAATTCTTAGTGTTTTTGCAGACTGCACTATACCATTGTACACTTAAGTATCCAGCTGTCGTAAATAATATCCGTCAAAATAATAAGCCCTCCTTAAAGTTAGCATCTCACTTTTTTTCATGGATTTCCCTGGATTGAAAACCAGCGCTTCGATTAGGGTAGCATTGGTATTTATGGTGAGAATATATCCCCATCGTCAATGTCAATCAATTCATAAAGTTTTTACCCACTGCATAGGCCAGATAAAGAATTACTAAAGCCAGGCCTTCGTGTTTCTGTATCCCTTTTTTTCGTACTAAAAACCAGATGAAAATGATGCTATAGATAAACAGTATTGGGAGGTCGAATCGTAAAATATATTGATCCACCTTTATGGCTGAAATCAGAGAACCAAGGCCCAGAGGAACCAAAAGGTCAAAGATATTGCTCCCAACAATGTTCCCTACAGATAAACTTGTCTGACCTTTTGACAAAGCATTTAAGGAGATAGCGAGTTCAGGCAAACTGGTGCCTAATCCAATAATGACTGCGCCAATGAAGGATTGGCCCACACCCCAATTTTCAGCGATTACAATTGCCTGTTCAATGGCTATATGGGAACTAAGGATTACAACACCTAAACTTCCTGCCAGCAAGGCAATTTGAAACCAGATCCCAAAGGTAGATTTTTCTACCTCTGGAGTAGTTTTTTTACGCACCTTACGTTCCCGTTGCAAAAGCGTGTAGATATACAATAAGAAGGCCATAAGCAACAAGGCACCATCATTCCAGGTAATTATGCCGTCAAAAGAAACAAGGGCCAACAAAATTACCGAACCAATTAGCTCAACTCCTATTTGACGTGCCTGGATCTTACCAATATGCACAAAATAGAATAATGAAATAACCCCTACAACAATGCTGATCTGGCAAATGGAACTACCAATGGCATTGCCAGTCACTATCCCGGAGGCATCCGTACCTGCCAAATTATATAACGATCCCTCTATTGCCACAACCAGTTCGGGCAGGTCTGTCCCGAAGGCCAGGATGGTAAGTCCGATGAATAACTCTGAGATCCTGAAGCGCCGGGCAATTTTTATGGCATATTTTACGGTAAATTCAGTGCCCAGCCATAGTCCGAAAACACCTAAAACTAAAATGGCAATATCACTCATGGATGCGATCTTGGTTTTTCAAAATTAGGGGTCTTAAGAAGGAAGAACAATGATTGAAATCATTGGTAATAGGATGTCTTTATGATACCTTGTGCACTAAATAAATCCGGAGTAGTATAACCTCCCTAACCAATGTAGAGTCTATATGAAATTTCAGGGTGCCATATGATCAGCAATATTTTTTCCATAGGTGTTCCCCGTAGTATCGAACTCTTGAAGAGTGACGGCAATATTGGGCTTGATGACAAGGAGGTACAAACCAGAATTGCACTCTATGGCAAAAATCAAATCCCGGAGAAAGGCCCCAGGAAAAAGCGATTTATCCTGGCAGACCAATTTGTGGATCCAATTATCTACATCCTGCTGGTTGCTTTTTTATTAGCGCTTTTCCTGGGTGATTGGGCAGAAGCAGTGGCCATCTTAGTGGTTATCCTTATTACTGTTGGCATTGGTTATTTTATGGAACTACAGGCGGTGCGTGTCCTGGAAAAACTTCGTAAAATTGGGCAGGTACTCACCCGTGTTATCAGAAATGGCCAACTACAGTTAGTAAAGGCTTCCGGATTGGTTCCGGGTGATCTCCTTGTGCTGCATGCCGGTGACATAATCCCGGCTGATGCCCGTTTAATTGAGGTAAAGCGTTTGAAGGTTAAAGAAGCTGCCCTTACAGGCGAAAGTCAGGATATTGAAAAGCAAACTACGGAACTTCCGAAGGATACCTTACTTCATGGGCGTACCAATATGGTCTACAAAGGCACATTTGTCGTCACCGGATCCGCTAAAGCCATGGTAGTTGCAACCGGAGCCAATACGGAACTTGGCCAAATTCAGCTATTAAGTGAGAAGGCAGAGAAGGGGCAAACCCCTATTGAAAAAAAATTGGGCCAACTGAGCAGATGGTTAATCGGATTTACAATTTTATTGGCTTTCCTGGTCATTGTTTCCGGAATTCTCAGCGGGATGGACCTGATGTTTATGATACAAACCGGACTAGCCCTTGCCGTTGCAGCCATACCTGAAGGTTTACCCATTGTTGCTACTATTGCCCTGGCCCGGGGCATGTTACAACTTTCCAAAAAACAAGTAGTAATCAAAAAACTGGAGGCGGTTCATACCCTGGGGGCCACCAATATTATATGTACAGATAAAACAGGAACGCTCACTGAAGACAAACTTGCGGTCCATACCCTCGCTTTTGATGGGGAACAGGAATATGAAGTTGGTCCACATAAGGATGCCTTAAGACTAATGGCCTCCAGGCGTTTGGATCTAAAACAGCTGGTAGCTGCAAGTGTCCTGTGTAATGAAAGTCCGGCTAAACCGGAAAATCGTTTTGGGGAAAGTATAGATGTTGCTTTGCTCGATTTTGCAGACCAGATGCTTGTAGATCCGGTAGCTTTACGAACAAAACACCCACAAGTACAGTCTAGGCCTTTTGATACAGAACGCAAATATATGGCCTCCATTAACCGCAATCCACAAAATGGCCATACCCTTTATATAAAAGGCGCTTTTGAAGTGGTGGAAACCTATTGCGACAAAATAATTACCAATGGCCGGGTAAATGCTTTTGAGGACAGAACTGCCTGGTATCAAAGAGTAGACCATTTGGCCTCTCAGGGCTTTCGCACACTGGCTTTAGCCTATCGGGATCTGGATAAAACACCTGAAATGGATGGCCTGTTAACGGGCTTGACTTTTATAGGTGTCATAGGCTTTATTGATCCGGCACGGAGCGATGTAAAAGATACCATCTCTGTGTACAACAATGCAGGTATTAAGGTTGTAATGATGACCGGGGATCATCCGGGCACTGCAGGGAAAATTGCCCGTGAAATTGGTTTGATGGAAGAAGGAGATGAAAAGGGTCAGCTGATTCATAGCCGTGAAATCGATCGCCTTTTGAAAGGAGATCAACGCCAAAGGAACCGCTTATTACATACAAAGGTTTTTGCGAGGGTTACCCCAAAGGAAAAGCTGCAGTTAGTCAAGTTTTTCCAAAAGAACAACAATACTATTGGTATGTTGGGCGACGGGGTAAATGATGTTCCAGCACTGCGGCAGGCAGATATTGGGATTGCGATGGGTATACGGGGCACGGAAGTTGCCAGGGAAGCTGCCGATATTATCCTGAAAAATGACCGATTTACTGCTATGGAACTGGCAATAAGACAAGGAAGGTTAATTTTTGAGCATATAAGGCAATTCGTAGTCTATCTTTTGTCCTGTAATCTGGCCGAGATTATCTCTGTGGGCGTAGCTGCCATTTTGGTACTCCCGGCACCATTGTTACCGTTGCAAATTCTATTTCTCAACCTGATTACGGATGTATTTCCCGCATTGGCCCTTGGCTTTGGGAAGGGAGAAGAGGACCTTATGGACCAACCCCCGAGGAAGCCTACAGAACCTATTATGACCCGTGAGTTGTGGATGATTACAGTAATTTGCGGAACGAGTATTACCCTGGCCGTCTTGGGGATAACTGCCTATGCCCATTTTGGCTTGCAATTGTCCCCCATGGAAATTAACAACATGGCTTTTTACACCCTGGTTGTGGGGCAATTACTAAACATATTTAATATGCCGCTGCGCAAATCGTCCTTCTTTTCTAATGAGGTAACCAAAAACCCATGGGTCTGGGCAGCTTTACTTTTATGTGGACTGATCGTATTATTATCGAACCTTATCCCTATTGTTGCAGAAACCCTGTCGCTTGTAAAATTAACACTACAACAGTGGGGTGTTATTGCTGTTTTTGGGTTGGGTTCTTTAGTACTAACACAGCTTGTATTACGTATTAGAGATAGGGATTGAATCGGATTAAGGTACATATTATATGGTGTCTAATGCTTCTTCTAAATGATAAAAAATGTAATATCCCGGAGATTACCTTCCTCCTCCGCAACCTTTTGCAAGACAAAGACGGTTTTCCTTTGCAAGCCCGGGTGAAAATCGGTACAGGACCAAAAGATGTCACAATTATACTGGCCCTATTTGTGGATATACAATAAATAGTTTAAGAGCTTTTAGGGAGTCTAACCCTTGGGTTGAATAGTTTTTTGAAGAAAGAAACAACTTACTAAAATTGTCCGAAGTGATCTATGTCATTGACTTTGTGTTTAGCCCTATTTAATTTAGAGGTGAAGTTCAAAATATTTTCCAAAATGGTGACTAATTATGGTAAAATTTTAGTGCCTTTTCTTGTTTTTTGTCTGCATTTTACACTAGCACAGGATCAAACAATTTCCGGAAAAGTTGTGACTAATAATGGAATGCCACTTCCTACAGTTGATATTATTATTAAAGGAACAACTCAAGGAACCATAACAGATATTGAAGGTAACTATGAGATCAATGCAAAACGAGGTGACGTTTTGGTTTTTTCTCATATTGGACTCAAAACGGTTGAAAT
>NZ_CAMYIP010000159.1 GCF_947258525.1 uncultured Eudoraea sp. | reverse complement strand
GCAAAACAAATACACCTTTGGATTCAATTAAATTGGACAAAAATAAAATTTGAACCTCATCATTAACAACATTAGGGATTGGTTTTGTGATTCTATTTTCAGGGATACCATTTGCACAATAATGCACCCGTTCAATGGGTACATACTTTTCAATATCGTAATAAAGGTGTTTAGAGAGCAAAATCACCTCTGATTTTTTAAAGACCTTCTTGTATAATAAATTATCTACAAAGTTGTCTTGTCTTTTGGAAATTCCTTTGTTATGAAAATGGAATACTACCTTTTTACCAAATGCTTTGGCGAGCATTATGATCAATGTATCTTTATAAAACCCGGCGCCAGAAGCTGTTAACGTAATATAAACCAAATTTGGCTTATTGTTATAAAGGCTCTTTGAAGTCTGTTTTATGATTTTTAAATATCGTTTAAATTTCTGCCAGCCGCCAATTCCTATTTCATCAACTCTTATTGAGGTTCCCAGGTTAATATACTGGCAATCAAAATTGTCGTTTAAAGAATTGCTTTCCATGATATACTGTCCCACCATGGCAGCCCCGTGTACCGGAGGCGGATAATGGAGGATAAACAAGATTTTTTTTGCGTTCTTCTCTTTTTCCTTAAGTAATCCACTATAAAGGTCCATTAAATAATCATACACCTTGTTGCTTGAATACAAAGTGGCAGCTTTCTTTTTGGCATTGGCCCCATATAAATTGCATATTATGGTATCCTTATATAGTTCTTGTATGGCTTTGGCCAGACCAATGGTATCACCCGGCTCTACAAGCAGCCCGTTTTCCTCATGATCAATGATATCTGACATGGCCCCCAAGTTGCTGGTAATTAACGGTTTTCCATGTTTCATAGCCTGTGTAATAACATTAGGGAAACCTTCGTACCATTTACTGGGTACAACCACTATTCTGGATTGTTTATAAAACAGATCCAAATCCTTACCGGAAAGAAATCCTTTCCATAGAACATTGTCCGGCGCATTGGCCTTAAGACTAGCTTGGGGTTTCCTAACACTTCCGGCAACCATAAACGGAATCATTGGTAATAAGCGGGCCGCTTCCAGAAATTCCATTATTCCTTTTTCCTCACTTACCCTGCCCACAAAGGACACATATTCAGACTCAAAGGATTCACTGCTTGCAGGAATGGATGGTGTTATCCCGGGAACTATATACAGTTTTTTAGGTTCTATGCCATTTTTAATAAATTTTTCCCTTTGAAACGCGGTCTGTACTATATAGGCATCCATGTTCCTGTTTAGTCCCCACAGGGTGCGTGCCAAAAAATTCCTGAGGGCATACCCTATACTTTTGGCATAGTCCTTTTCACAGTTTTTAGTTATACAATTTAGTTCACGGCCTACTGACAAACATTTTTCACAAATTTTCCCTTTGCCATCCATATGAAGGCCCGTAGGACAAAACAAACGATAATTGGGGCAACGCATCACAATAGGAATGCCTTTTCTTTTTATTGTTTTTATTATCGCAGGGGAAATAAAAGGATATAGATTTTGAATTTGCACCACATCCGGCTCAAAACTGGCAAGCAACGCCCTGATCTCTTTAACTGCCTTAGGGTTATAGATTCCCAGAAAAAAAGCGGAGACTTTTTTTGAAAATGAGTTGTTTATTATATCTGAAAATCGCCTATACCATACTACCTCATGACCATTATTGGTAAGCAAACGTTCCAGGGCCTCGGCTGCAATTTCTTCCCCACTGGTATTGCTGGCATAATTATTATGGATAAACAATATTTTCATACTATGATTATCGGCCTTTCATCCGATTATTATTAATAGAAATTTTTACAGGAATCTATAATTGCAATAACTTCCCAAATTCATAATCCATTGAAGGGGGTTCAAACACCCCAAAACCATTGCAGGGATTAAAGGTTAATTCCCCAAAATATAATTTATCATCTACTACATAAAAATCAACCCGTACATATTTAAAATCCTCAGCTAATACTCTAGCCGAATCAATCATTTTTTTCAATGGTTTGGGTTTAGGAATGC
>NZ_CAMYIP010000158.1 GCF_947258525.1 uncultured Eudoraea sp. | reverse complement strand
CGCGGTAAAAAGGTCATGCTGGATCGTGATCTGGCGGAGCTATATGGCGTTGAAACCAAACGGCTAAAGGAACAGGTACGTAGGAATATTGAACGATTTCCTGACGATTTTATGTTCGAATTATCAAAGTCAGAGTTTACAAGTTGGAGGTCGCAATTTGCGACCTCCAATCGCGATAAAATTGGGTTGAGGTAAGGAAGCACAATCAAAATATAATAATAAGCGATAGGCCAAACCGCACACGGTTATCCTCATAATAAAAAAATAATTTATCTGTCTGTGTTCATCCGTTCAATCCGTGTCCCAAAAATAAATACAATGCCAACAAACCACATACAACTTACAACAAACCGCTTGCGGCAGTCCGTGTGTGTCTGTGGCTAAAAAACTACCTTCCAAAAAGAATACTTGGAAACGGACCCTTGTCCAACAAACCACATACAACTTACAACAAACTGCGTTCATCCGTTCAATCCGTGTCCAAAAAATAATTCAAAACTAAGCATTCAAAATTATCATTTACTTCTAACATCGAATTCCCTGTGCCTTGAACCTCTCAATCGTGAACATCTAAACCCTAAATCAATTTCATATACCCTTTTCTCTGCTTGATCCAATACTAGTTAAAATTCGAAATGCCGAAGAAAACGAAAGCTCTCATTGCTGAAGAAACGATTGTACGCAAAATAATCCGGGTACGGGGTGAACGGGTTGTGGTAGATCGTGATCTGGCGGAAATGTATGGGGTGGAAACAAGAGTTCTGAACCAAGCTGTAAGTAGGAATATCAAGAGGTTTCCAGAAGATTTTATGTATACTCTAACCCTATTGCTGCAGAATGATGATATCACAAATTGTGACATCCATCAGAATAAAATCTTCATTGTGGGGGATCAAAAGGCCACAAAGAAAATTGGATATATAAAAGACCACGATGCTTTTTATGGCAAAAGCAGTATGAAAAATTGAGATTACGAAGTAAGCGATCCCGGAGGTTAGTAAACTGGTTGAAATAGATGAAATAATCAAAGGTAAAGAAGGTAAAACATTGGAGTTTAAAAGAGATCTCTCATCTTTTAAACCAATCATGAAAACACTTGTTGCCTTTGCCAATACCGCCGGGGGGATTCTGGTAATAGGCAGGGATGATAACGGAACGATAATTGGCCTGGGTGATGTATTGCAGGCGGAAGAGAGTATCGCCAATGCAATCGCAGATAGTATCATGCCTGTAATGATGCCTGATATCGAAATTATCACCTTTGAAACCAAAGAATTGCTGGTAGTAAAAGTCGCACACTGGAGCGGGCCGTTTTATCTGAAAAGCGAGGGTCCTGAAGATGGTGTCTATATTAGACTCGGCTCAACCAATAGAAAGGCAGGCCCTGAAATTTTGACTGAGCTGCATCGTACAATAAGAAGGGTGTCATTTGATCAGGAGCCTTGTAATGAACTAAGTGAAGATGATCTGGATATGGACAAGGCAGAATCTGCCTTCAAATCGGTCAACCGCAGCATTGATAAACATAAGCTTGAATCATTGGGCCTGATTGTCCCCTATGCAGGAAGGAAAACAGTATCGAATGGATGCCTGATATTGTTTGGCAGAGAAAAGCATCGCAACAGATTTTTCCCTGATGCACGTGTGAGTTGTGCAAGATTCAGAGGAACCGATAAATCTCAATTTATTGATCGTCTTGATATTGAAGGAAGCTTACTGGATGCTGTCAAAGATGTACCTAAATTCATCAGGTTAAATACAAGGCTTTTATCAAGAATTGAATCATTCAAACGCGAAGATATCCCAGCATATCCGGAGTTGGCTGTTCGGGAAGTTCTAATCAATGCTCTTGTACATTCAGATTATTCCCTGACAGGTATGCGGATTCTGGTTTCAATATATTCAGATCGCATGGAGATTCAAAATCCGGGAATGTTACCTTTTGGTATAACTTTGGAGGACTTTAAGGCCGGAGTAAGTAAGATCCGAAACAGGGTAATTGCTCGTATATTTAGAGAATTGGGCTTGATGGAAGAATGGGGAAGCGG
>NZ_CAMYIP010000157.1:27548-69236 GCF_947258525.1 uncultured Eudoraea sp. | reverse complement strand
TTTCAGCGGAATATTTTTTTTTAATTTTTTTATTCGAGAGGGAATGGATAGGAACAGTAGTTTGTTGCGTAATGCCCATAGAAGAATACCCGTATAATTTTTTCTAAAAAGGATAAACGCACCTAACAGCCCAAAACAAATGAATCCCACAAAAAGCAGATTCATAACAATGTTGCGGTCAAACCCCAAAGGCCGCCAATAAGTCGCCAACAGGAATACGATAGCCGTAGCCGAGATAATGATGTTCATCAGGTTGGCCTGTTTGTCGGATAGGGAGAATCCCCCGAATAAGCTTCCCGCCAACTCAGCGTTCTTTAAAGGCCGAACCGTTCCAAAGGCCATAAGCACCAACCCCAACCAATACCCGTATACAACGGCGATAAGCCCTGCAACGATGAGCAGGATACTGAATACATAGCCTATGATACTCTTGCTTCGTTTCTTCCTGAACAAAAAGGAGGCGAAAGGCGGGATAAGAAACAGGGCGACGATGATGGATGCCGTCAACGCAAAGGTCTTGGTAAAGGCCAATGGTCGGAACAATTTCCCTTCTGCCCCTATCATGGTAAACACGGGGATAAAACTGATAATAGTGGTCATCACTGCAGTTACTATAGCACCTGAAACTTCGGCTGTTGCATTATAGACAACTGTATTTATAGGAAGCTTTTCTCCATCTTCGTCCAGATGTCGAATGATATTCTCAGAGAGGATAACACCAACGTCCACCATTGTTCCGATTGCGATTGCGATCCCGGAAAGCGCCACAATATTGGCATCCACATTAAAAAGTTTCATTGCAACAAAAACCATCAAAACCGCCACCGGCAGCAAACCTGATATAAGAATAGAAGCCCGTAGGTTGAATACCATAACAATGATCACCAATATAGTAATCAGTATTTCCAGGGTCAAGGCGTCATTGAGCGTTCCCAGGGTTTCCTGTATCAGTTCCGTACGGTCATAAAAAGGCACAATGGTTAATTGAGATGTCCTGCCGTCTGCCAATTCTTTGGATGGTAATCCAGAACTTAGTTCCTTTATTTTTTCCTTTACATTATTGATAACCTCTAATGGGTTTGCTCCATATCTAGCTACGACGACACCTCCAACAACTTCTGCACCTTCCTTATCGAGAATGCCGCGGCGTACTGCCGGGCCTAGCGAAACATTGGAAATATCCTTTATACGAACGGAAGTGAAATCCTCTGCGGTGATTACGGCATTTTTAATGTCTTCTAAAGATTTGACATAACCAAGACCTCTCACGAGGTATTCAGCCTGATTGATTTCCAGGGTCTGTGCACCAATATCACGATTGCTCTTTTTGACTGCATTGACCACCTGATGAAGACCAATATTATATTGTTTCATCAATTCGGGGTTCACATCAATCTGGTATTCCTGCACATAACCACCGATAGAAGCTACCTCGGATACGCCACTCGCTGCAGAAAGGCCGAATTTTACATAGTAATCCTGAAGACTTCGCAATTCCTGCAAATCCCAGCCGCCTGTGACATTTCCTTCTTTATCCCTACCTTCCAATGTGTACCAGAATATTTGTCCCAGGCCCGTTGCGTCAGGGCCAAGAGCAGGATTTACTCCTTCCGGCAATAAATTACCAGGCAGGGAATTCAACTTTTCAAGAATCCGGCTGCGGCTCCAATAGAATTCAACATCCTCTTCAAAAATGATGTAGATGCTCGAAAACCCGAACATAGAGGAACTGCGTATGGTTCTGACTCCCGGAATTCCCAATAATGAGGTGGTCAACGGATAGGAGATCTGGTCTTCAATATCCTGAGGAGAACGTCCGGCCCATTTGGTAAAAACTATTTGTTGGTTCTCACCTATATCTGGAATAGCATCCACCGCCACGGGATTACTGGGTAAAAATCCAATCTTCCAGTTAAAAGGGGCGTTAACAATGCCCCATCCTACAAAAAGGACGAGCATCAGAACAGCTATCAGTTTATTATTTATAAGGTATTTAATGCTCTTATTTAGCATATGAATTGATTATTAAACAGTTAGAAACTAGAGTTGATCAAAAAACTATATCAACACGTTAAGCCCACTTTACAGTCTCAACTGTCGGGCTTTAATTTCAATGTTTAAAAATCAAATGAGAAAGGTCTGATCCAGAATCTGAATGTCCCTGATCAGGGGTGGCGGAGAATACTCCTTAAAGGAATTTGTGTCTTTATCAACTCCTTTAAATAAGTTTATATAGGTGTAAAAGAATGTTGAAACAAAGATCTGTTGCTCAAAGGTTAATTGATCGATAGAGATTTTAAGGTCATCCTGGCCCTCCATTACTATTTCTAAATCGGTGCAGCAGTCCATCTCCATTTGCATAACAGAATTCTCTCCTGGTGATGCAGAAGAACTTGCTGCCATTGAACAGCGGTCTGCGGCCTCAAAAAAACTGTAATCAACCAGCTGATCCCCACAATAATGCATATCTACCGTAAAAGAGAGGGTAGAGAACAAGACCATTAGAGCCATGCAAAATGATGCTATTTGACGCAAAGTTTCCTTCATTATTAATACAAAACTACTAAAAATTGTTTTTTATTGCTTTGATTAACATAAGTTTAAAGGTTGACTTGCATTAATTTGGCAAATTATTTAGATAAGTTTTACTAAAATCGATTTAATTTAAATTTTCATTTTAAATACTTTTACAAAAAATACATCAATGTTAAATGCATTACGGCCAAAAGTGGAATCCATACTGAATCATAAAAATGTAGAGGTAAATTTACGCCTGCAGCAAGTATGTGATCTTCTTCAGGAGTCAGTCCCATATTACGACTGGGTGGGGTTTTACTTTAAAAATGGCAACAAAGCAGAGTTAAAACTCGGGCCATATAAGGGTGCTCCAACAGACCATACTATTATTCCTTTTGGGAAAGGAATTTGCGGGCAGGTAGCCCTGAGCAATGAAAACTTTGTTGTGCCCGATGTTAAAGCACAGGATAATTATATCGCCTGCAGTATAAACGTAAAGGCAGAAATCGTTGTCCCCCTTTTTGTAAATGGTGAGAATATTGGCCAAATTGATATCGATTCCAATACCTCTGACCCATTTACACAAGAAGATGAAAGATTTTTAGAATTTATAAATAAGGAGGTAGCGAAAATTCTTTAAAACTTTAACTCTTTTGTTAATAACACTCTCTAAATAATAGCTTCAAAAAAATTACATTTGTTTCCTTTGGCTATTCTATTTAAGCACTACAAAATGAGCACTACAAAAAAAATTAACTCGGCCTTAATTTCAGTATTTCACAAAGATGGCCTGGAACCAATTGTACGGAAATTTAACGAGCTCGGAATTTCAATCTACTCCACTGGGGGCACCGAAAAATTTATCAGGGAATTGGGAATTGAAGTAATTCCTGTTGAAGAAGTAACCAGCTATCCTTCTATTTTGGGTGGAAGAGTAAAAACACTTCATCCAAAAGTTTTTGGGGGTATTTTAAACAGGCAGGATAACGAAGGTGATGTAGCTCAACTGGAAGAGTTTGATATCCCCCAGCTGGATGTAATTATTGTTGACCTCTACCCTTTTGAAAAAACGGTATCAGGAGGTGCATCTGAACAGGAAATTATAGAAAAGATTGATATTGGTGGAATATCACTCATAAGAGCTGCTGCCAAAAATTATAAAGATGTTTTATGTGTTTCATCCATGGAAGATTACAGTGAATTCCTGGAACTAATCACTGCCACCGGAGGGGAAAGTACTGAGAACGACCGAAGACATTTCGCCACAAAAGCATTTAATGTTTCCTCGCATTACGATACAGCAATTTTCAATTACTTCAACAAGGAGCACAAAGAGCCGGCCTTAAAAATTAGCGAAACCAATGCGAAAGTTTTGCGATATGGTGAAAACCCACACCAAAAAGGATTCTATTTTGGAGATTTTGAGGCCATGTTCGATAAATTACACGGCAAGGAGCTGTCCTACAATAATTTATTGGATGTGGACGCCGCTATAAATCTTATGAATGAATTTAAAAATGACGACCCTACCTTCGCCATTCTTAAACACAACAATGCATGTGGATTAGCTACCAGAAGCACCATACACCAAGCTTATGTTGATGCGCTGGCAGGAGATCCGATATCTGCATTCGGAGGTATATTGATCAGTAATGTGAAAATTGATGTTCCAACAGCTCAGGAAATACATAAATTATTCTGTGAAGTAGTTATTGCTCCCAGTTACGATGATGAGGCATTAAGTATTTTAAAAGGTAAGAAAAACAGAATCGTTTTAATACAGAAAGAAACACCGCTACCAGATATGCTGGTAAGAACATGTTTAAATGGATTTCTTCTTCAGGATAAAGATTTTAAGACCGATACGCTTGATGATCTGGAATATGTAACCACAAAGAAACCTAGCCAGGAGGAACTAGATGACCTCATTTTTGCGTCTAAACTTTGTAAACACACTAAATCTAATACCATTGTATTGGCCAAGAACAAACAGTTATGCGCGAGCGGTACCGGACAAACCTCAAGGGTTGATGCCTTAAACCAGGCTATCCATAAAGCCAAAACCTTTAATTTTAATTTAGAAGGAGCCGTAATGGCGAGTGATGCATTTTTTCCATTTCCGGATTGCGTGGAGATTTCAGGCAATAATGGGATAAAGAGCGTTATACAACCGGGAGGCTCAATTAAGGATCAATTAAGTATCGATTATTGTGACAAAAATGGAATGTCAATGGTAATGACGGGTACTCGTCATTTTAAGCATTAATTTTACTACTTTTGTCGATGAAATGCACCTTTTAAACCGAAACCAAACAAACGCGAATGGGATTTTTTGATTTCTTAACTGAAGAAATAGCTATAGACCTGGGCACTGCAAATACTCTTATTATACATGCAGACAAGGTAGTAGTAGACAGTCCGTCTATTGTTGCAAGAGACAGGATCACAGGTAAAATAATAGCAGTGGGCAAGGAGGCCAATATGATGCAAGGTAAAACCCACGAAAACATTAAAACTATCCGCCCTCTTAAGGATGGAGTTATCGCAGATTTTGATGCATCTGAAAAGATGATCAATATGTTCATTAAGAACATTCCTGCTTTGAAGAAAAAATGGTTCCCACCTGCATTGCGAATGGTTATATGTATTCCTTCAGGTATTACAGAGGTGGAAATGCGTGCGGTAAAGGAATCTGCAGAGCGGGTCAACGGTAAGGAAGTTTATCTTATCCATGAACCTATGGCTGCAGCTATAGGAATTGGCCTGGATATTATGCAGCCTAAGGGTAATATGATTGTGGATATAGGTGGTGGAACAACCGAAATAGCAGTAATTGCTTTAGGAGGTATTGTTTGTGACAAATCGGTTAAAATAGCCGGTGATGTATTCACCAATGATATTATCTACTATATGCGTACTCAACATAATCTTTATGTAGGAGAAAGTACCGCAGAGAACATTAAAATAACAATAGGATCTGCGACCGAGGACCTTCAATCTCCACCAGACGAAATGTCTGTGCAAGGTCGGGATTTGCTTA
Source organism: uncultured Eudoraea sp. (assembly GCF_947258525.1). Lineage (GTDB taxonomy): Bacteria > Bacteroidota > Bacteroidia > Flavobacteriales > Flavobacteriaceae > Eudoraea. The sequence continues at coordinate 63,679 of NZ_CAMYIP010000157.1, read as the reverse complement.
CCGGAAAACCAAAACAGGTCTCTATTTCATTTAGAGAAATTGCCAAAGCTCTGGACAAGTCTATTTTAAGAGTAGAAGACGCCGTGATGGAAACTTTATCACAAACTCCTCCGGAATTGGCGGCTGATATCTATAATACAGGTATTTACCTTGCCGGCGGCGGATCTATGCTTCGCGGATTAGACAGAAGGTTATCCCAAAAGACAGATTTGCCGGTCTATATTGCGGAAGATCCATTAAGAGCAGTAGTAAGAGGAACAGGTATAGCACTTAAAAATCTGGAACGCTACAAAAGTATTCTTATCAAATAACCTGAATTCCATGAGGATTTAAGTTACGACTTGGCATCTCATTTTAAACGCTTAACATAACAAGTGAATGCAGCAGATAATCAATTTTATCATAAGGTATAAAACCTCGCTGCTTTACTTATTATTGCTGTTGATTTCCCTGGGCTTTACTATTGATTCTCATTCGTATCATCGATCTAAATTCTTTAATTCTTCAAACCGAATATCAGGTTCAATATATAATACGGCAGATGGTATTACCCGCTATTTTAACTTGGATGAGGAAAACAAAAAACTGGTTGAGGAAAACAAAAAACTGAGAAGTTTGCTTTATAATTTAAATATCGATGATACTATCCGGTTAGATACTACCAAATTTGAATTTACATCAATATCCGGAAGAATTATAAAGAACAGTTATGCCAGTCCAAATAATTATCTAACTATAAACAGGGGAACTAACCATGGTATTAAACAGGATATGGGTGTTATTACGGCCAAGGGAATTCTCGGCATTATTGAACATACTTCAAAAAATTATGCCTCCGTTCAAAGTATATTAAACTCCAAATCCAATATAAATGCCAAAATTAAGAATACCAATTATTTTGGGTCTTTAGTATGGGATGGGCGAAGTTATAACCAGGTAAAACTGGAGGATATTCCCAGATTGGTACCTCTTCTAGTTGGCGATACCATAGTTACCGGAGCCATGTCGAGTATTTTTCCCGAGGACATTCCAATTGGAACCATTAAAAAGTTTGACCTTAACGTATCCAAGAGTTTTTATAGTATAGATGTAGAACTTTTTAACGATATGACTAATGTTAAAAATGTCTATATCATTTATAACAAGAACAGACCTGAGATCTTAGAGCTCGAAACTAAAATTGCCAATGACCAGTAGTTATTACTATATCAATTTTATCAGATTCGCTTTACTTGTGCTTGTTCAGGTATTAGTATTTAACAGGTTGAATTTTTTTGGCTTTATAAATCCTATGGTCTATATACTTTTCCTCTATTGGTATCCAATAAAGGAAAATAGGGTCGTTTTTATATTTATAGGATTTTTACTTGGTTTATCTATTGATTTTTTTTCAGATACAATGGCTTTACACGCAGCATCAACGGTCACCATAGCTTATCTGAGACCTACTATTATGCGTTTTGTATTTGGTGTTAATTACGAATTTCAAAGTTTCAAATTATCTAACACTACCAGGGTACAACAAATTACTTTTTTAACGTTATTAATTGTAGCACATCATGTTATATTCTTTACCTTGGAAATTTTCAGTTTATCAAATTTGCTGCTAATTTTAAAGAAAGTTATTTTTACAGGAATTGCCACACTAATCCTATGTTTACTTTTTGGTTCACTTTTCAGTGTAAAGAAAGAATAATTGGAATTGCAACGGATTATTGAAAGCTAAATTTCAATGAAAAAAGTATTATTATCGTCCATAATCATTATTATCGGGATCACCTTTATAGGTAGGTTGTCTTATTTGCAAATATTTAGCTTTTCTCCGGATCAGGTTTTGGAAGATCCCGCCATTAAGGCAATATACGATTATCCGGAACGAGGTTACATCTATGATAGAAACGGGAAACTATTGGTAGGTAATGATCCTGCTTATGACGTGATGGTTATTCCAAGGGAAGTGCAACCTCTCGACACGCTTGAGTTTTGCAGTCTTTTAGGAATAGACAAGGAAAAATTTGTACAAAAACTCCGTAAAGCCAGAATTTATTCCCCGAGATTACCTTCCGTATTAGTGCCTCAACTTTCTAAGGAAGACTATGCCAGGCTTCAGGAAAAAATGAGGAAGTATGAGGGATTTTATATTCAAAAAAGATCTTTAAGGTATTACAACACCAAAGCCGCTGCAAATGTCCTGGGATACATTAGAGAGGTAAATGAACGCGACCTCAAAAGTAATCCATATTACGTTCAGGGTGAATTAACAGGGGGTAAAGGTGTTGAACAACAATATGAAGAAATCCTGAGGGGCAGAAAAGGCGTTCAATACATTCAGAAAGACAGATTCAACCGGGATATAGGCCCCTATAAAGGTGGCATACTAGATACCCTTCCGGAACAGGGTAAGGAAATTAGCCTTACTCTAGATAAGGAACTGCAGGAATATGGAGAATTATTAATGAATGGCAAATGGGGAGGCATAGTTGCCTTAGAGCCATCTTCCGGGGAAATATTAGCGATGATCTCCGGACCAACTTATGATCCTGCACTTCTTGTAGGCAGAGAACGTTCAAAAAACTACAGTAAACTGCATTACGACACTATATCCAAACCGCTATTTGACAGGTCTATTTCGGCTGAAGGATCTCCCGGATCACCATTCAAAACACTTAATGCCCTCGTGGCTTTGCAGGAAGGGGTAATCCGGCCAAGTACAACTTTCCGATGCTACAATGGATTTTATGTAGGTAATACCAAAAGGGGGTGTCATTGCGGAGGAGGAATAAGAAGTTTAAATAGTGGTATATACAAATCTTGCAATGCGTACTTTGCAGGTACGTTTCGAGAAATTTATGAAAAATTTCCGACGACAGATGAAGGTCAGGATGTTTGGGAAAAACATATTAAAAGTTTTGGCCTTGGAAATTTTCTGGGATATGATCTTCCTACCGGAAGACCGGGAAGAATCCCAAGTAAAGCCTACTATGACAAATGGTATGGAGATGATCGCTGGGCTTCTTCATATATTATCTCCAATTCTATCGGGCAGGGTGAAGTAGCAGTAACTCCCGTTCAATTAGCCAACATGACGGCCGCTATTGCGAATCGAGGTTATTATTACACTCCGCATATTCTGAAAAAAGTTGAAGGTGAGGATATTAGTATACCTGAATATGTCCAACCTAAGTATACTACCATAGACAAAGAGCATTTTGAACCTGTCATAAAAGGTATGGCAGATGTTTATAAAAAAGGTACAGCCAGATGGGTACAAATACCGGGAATAGAAATTGCAGGTAAAACAGGTACAGTAGAGAATTATACCATAATTGATACTGTACGTACTCAGCTTACAGATCATTCGGTATTTGTAGCTTTTGCACCTGTAAACAATCCTGAAATTGCGTTGGCGGTATATATTGAAAATGGGTATTATGGCTCAAGATATGCCGGCCATATAGCCTCACTATTAATAGAAAAGTACTTAAAAGGAAAAATTACCAGAAAAGACCTCGAAAAAAGAATGCTCGAAAAAACTCTTGAACATGAATATGCCAAACCATACAGCGGAGAAGAATTCAAGATAAATGAGTATGTTTGGTAGGAAAGCATATAAGCGAATTGATTGGCTTACCGTATTGTTTTACCTCTTGCTAGTAGCGATAGGATGGCTAAATATTTATTCCAGCACATTCACAGAAAGTAGCTCTTCTATTTTCGATTTTAGCCAACTATACGGAAAACAATTGATCTTTATTGGGTTAAGCCTAATCAGTATAGTAGCTATCCTTGCACTGGAGGCCAGTTTTTATGAACGTTTTTCCAGCGTTTTGTACATTATTTCAATAGTTCTTCTTCTGGGGCTTTTTATCTTTGGTAAGACCATTGCCGGAGCAACTTCATGGTACGATCTGGGATTTTTTAATTTTCAACCTTCTGAGCTTGCCAAAGTTGCCACGGCCCTGGCTTTGGCCAAGTATTTAAGTGATATTCAGACAGATATTAAAAACCGGAAAGATCAGTTTTATTCTTTTTTAATTATCCTGATACCAGCCCTTTTAATCATTCCTCAACCGGATCCTGGTAGTGCTTTGGTGTTTTTTGCACTGGTCTTTGTTCTTTTCAGAGAGGGATTACCTCTATTTTACCTGGGTATTGCTTTTTTGGCTGTTATGGTTTTTATTACCACTTTGATGTTCGGAACTACCTGGGTGGGAATTGGTTTGGTTTTGATAATTGCTCTTTTTCTCTTGCTTAAAAGAGCCTCTCTCAAAATTCCCATACTACCCCTAATCTCCGTTTTTGTTGTTACAATCGTCTTTTCGCTATCAGTTAATTTGGTTTTCAACAATGTATTTGAACAACGCCACAGAGACAGATTCAGCCTGTGGCTTCGTTTGGAAAAAGACCCTGATAAACTCGAACAAATTCGGAAAACCATAGGCTACAATACCTATCAATCAGAAAAAGCAATTGAATCTGGTGGTTTCTTTGGAAAGGGCTTTTTAGAAGGTACCAGAACTAAAGGAGATTTCGTACCTGAACAACATACTGATTATATTTTTAGTACTGTAGGCGAAGAATGGGGATTTTTAGGTACAACTATTGTTGTCATTCTTTTTACCTTATTGCTTTTACGACTTGTCTATCTGGCCGAAAGACAAAAAAACGATTTTAGCCGAATGTATGGCTATGGAGCAATCTCGATACTGCTCATTCATTACTTTATAAATATTGGAATGGTTATAGGCGTGCTTCCTACCATTGGTATCCCTTTACCCTTCTTTAGCTATGGCGGATCTGGCCTTCTGGGGTTTACAGTCTTATTGTTTATATTTCTGAAGTTAGATGCAAACAGGTTAAATGAGTGGGGCTAGAAATTCCAATATTCCATTTCTATGCTCTGTTCCAATCCCGATTCAATATTTTCATCCATTTTACTAAAAAAATCTATTCCAGTAACCTTCTCTAAATCATCTACCTTCACTAAAAAATTTACAAGAGGTTCTGTTGTGTCCTTGTGAGGAATCAGAAAAGCAAGCACTTTTATATCTTTCCCCTCGCCCCTGACAACAATTTTATAATACCTCTTAGGGACTGCCACATCTTCTTCTCCAATTGTCGGTAGACCCTTTTCTAAAACTCCGCCGGTAATTATATAAAGATTGCCATATTTTTTACTCCATCTTCTTATCTTCATTTCCAATTCATTCCATATTCCTGAATTAAAACCATTCTTTTGTGGCGCAATATTACTGGTGTAAAAAGTTTCATTGTAGGCATAAACCGAAAACCTTCTGTCTCCTGCCGGACACAGATGTCCCCTGTCATAACCAGAGCCTCTATAATTTCTCCAATCTGCAGATTTAGTACTTACTTTTGGATCTTCAATATAATCCGGGCGTTCTCTGTCATCATAGGTAAGATGACTTCGTTTTAGAACATAAGCTACCCATTCGGATTGTTCATAGTGCTCCTTATAAGAAAGTATAAAATTACTATGAATCACTATTTCTCCCGAAGTTGAAGCCGGTAATATTTTATCCGGCACTTTCGAAGTTAAAACCTCATTAGCAGGGGCAGAATACTTGTCCGGGGTATAAAAATTTTCAAACACCCAAAAACCCACTATACAAAGTATCATCAAAGAAATATAAATAGTACGGTTAGTACTTCGTGATCTGCCTTGCATCATGATTCAAATTTAGTTTAATTTAATAGAATATTTTGTTGAATAGATTGTAAGTTAGAAGTATCTAATCCGACTTATAATACTTATTTTCCCCATTGGTAAAATTGTTGAATTGTAGCAGAAAAATTAAAGTATTCACATTAAATGTAATTCTATGTTGACTTGGAAAAACATAATAAACTTTACGGTAAACGGAAATCCCGCACCAGACATGCGTGTTGAAAAAACAGAAAATGAATGGCGTGAAATTCTTACACCAGACCAATTTCGAATTACCAGAAAAAAAGGAACTGAAGCTCCTCATTCTGGAGCTTTATGCAATATCCACGATGCAGGTAAGTACTCCTGTGTATGCTGCAACACACCTCTCTTTGATTCCACCATTAAATTTGAATCCGGTACAGGGTGGCCCAGCTTCACACAACCTATAGCAGAAAATGCCATTAAATATGAAAAAGATAGCACATTCGGAATGATAAGGGTAGAAGTCCTCTGTAATACTTGCGACGCTCATTTAGGACATGTTTTTCCTGACGGCCCGGAACCAAGTGGCCTTCGTTATTGTATTAACTCTGAGTCAATGATAATCGAAAAGGAGGTTATCGATGGAAAATAATAAATTGGAATTAGCAACTATGGGTGGAGGCTGCTTCTGGTGCACTGAAGCTGTTTTATTAGAGATTAAAGGGGTAGAAAAGGTTGTCTCGGGATATTCTGGAGGGAATGCTCCCGGCAAGCCAACCTATAGAGAAATATGCTCCGGACTCACCGGTCATGCAGAGGTAATACAGGTAAGCTTTGATCCTGAAATTATTTCCTTTCGTGACCTATTAATGATTTTTATGACTACCCATGACCCTACAACACTCAATAGACAGGGCGCAGATGTTGGGACACAATACCGTTCCGTCATTTTTTACCATGACCAAAATCAAAAAGAAGTGGCAGAAGAGGTTTTAAGTGAAATGTCTTCCTATTATGAAAATCCTGTGGTTACAGAATTAAGTCCATTGAAAATCTTTTATGAGGCAGAGGACTATCATCAGAATTATTATAGGAATAACCAGAGTCAGGGTTATTGCAGTTTTGTAATTACTCCAAAATTGACCAAGCTTAGACAAATGCATGCTGACAAGATTAAAAGCTCAAATTAAGCAACCCGGTTTTAAATCAACCGGAATGGGGATATAGATGCCTTGCGTTACTAAAGATCCGGTAAGTTATTCAATATGCGAAAACCTGAATTAACTTGATTTGTCTTTTCAGAAAATATAGAAGTATCATCGCAAGGATGAATTTAAAACAAAAAAAGAGCTCCGGTAAATTCCCGGAGCTCTTTTCTATAATGTAAACAGTATTATTCTAACCTTTTACGCTAGCTAATTTAGCGTTTTTAATATTGTTTAATTTCAAATCCTGAAGCACGTTTACTGCCTCTTCTACATAAACATCTTTTGCAAGATTATTGTGCCAGCGGTCACGTTTTTCCCTTAATATGGGATCTTTTGTGAAAAGTTCTTCTTCGTATTTCAGAGATTCAAATGTCAAATGTGAATCGTAGTCCGAAATGGTCTTAAAATAAGTTGATTTTTCTTTATCCTTTTTTTGTTCTCTTTTGTAGATATCATAATTCAGTGAAACCACGTTTTCTTCCTGTTGTTCCTTCAACCATTGGGCGTTTTCTTCAATTAAGGCTATCTGAGGATTCTTAGACATGCGCTTGGCACTATTCGCTATTGTAGCCTCATAATCAATATAACCTTCCCAGGGCTCATAATCTGCCGGAGATATTTTATCCCAGTTTAACGGATTACGCTGATCTCTTTCCCCTAAGTCTATATAACTGTATCTGTCCGGTACAACAACATCACTTTTAACTCCTTCCAGCTGTGTTGATCCTCCGTTTATCCTATAAAATTTTTGGGTTGTCAGTTTAATAGCTCCAAGGTCACCATGCTCGTTACTTCTAACGATATTTTCTAAAGGAATTACATTTTGTACTGTTCCTTTGCCGAAAGTCTGTTTGCTGCCAATCACTATTGCTCTTTTATAGTCTTGCATGGCAGCTGCCAGTATTTCGGAAGCCGAAGCAGAAAGCTCATTCACCAAAATAACCAGAGGACCGTCCCATTGAATCCTTTCATCCTTGTCTTCATATACGTCCTTGTCTTTTCCCGAAGACCTGACCTGAACCACAGGACCGTCTTTTATAAAAAGTCCGGCCATTTCCACCACGGTTTTAAGCGATCCGCCTCCATTATCCCTGAGGTCTATAATAAGGCCTTCAGCGCCTTCTTTCTTTAATCGCTCAACCTCTTTGGCCACATCGGTTGCCGCATTTCTTTCGGCATAATCATTAAAATCCACATAAAATTTAGGAAGATTAATGATCCCGTATTTTTGGTTCTCTTTGGTAACCGTTGCAGATTTGGCATAACTCTCTTCAAGTTCAACCACATCTCTTGTGATAGAAATTTCTTCTATGGAGCCATCTACCTTTCTAACGGTTAAATCAACAACCGTGCCCTTAGGGCCTTTGATTAGTTTAATAGCATCATCCAAACGCATCCCCACAATATTTACCGGTAATTCTCCGTCTTGGCCAACTTTTAATATTTCATCGCCTACTTCCAATTGTTGGTTTCTCCAAACAGGTCCGCCTGAAATTATCTCAACAATCTTTGCTCCCTCCGGTTTTTTCTGCAATCTTGCTCCAATGCCTTCAAATTTACCGGACATACTGATATCAAATTTATCCTTATCCTCCGGAGCGAAGTAATAGGTATGAGGGTCAAACTCATCTACAATTGTATTGATATAATATACAAACCAGTCTTCACGTTTGAGGTCGTCTACAAAGTCAAAATACTCATCCAAAGTCTTTTTAGTAGATTCCCTGGCCTCTAATTCCATTTGCGAAACCGATTTATTCTCGGTATTGGAATCATCTTTCTTATTTTGTTCCTGCTCTTTATACTTGGAGTCAAAAGTTCCAATCGTAGCATATTTGAGTTGTTTTCTCCATCGTTCTTTGAGTTCATTTCTGGATCCTGCAAATGATTGGTCTTTATAATCTATATTAATTGATTCTTCGATTGAATAGTCAAAAGGGTCACTTAAAACCTCTGCATAAAGCGATTTGGCATTTTCCATGCGCTCCATGAATTTGGAATAAACGATATTAAAGAAGGAGATATCTGTATTTCTTATCTGATCGTCTAATTGAAATTTGTATTTCTCAAACTCTAAAATATCTTCCTCCAGAAAATATCTTTTTGTGGGATCAATCACATCGATAAAATCTTCAAAAACACTGGCCGAGAAATCATCATTAATTTCCTTAGGTTCATAGTGTCCGCGTTCTAAAATATAAGTAATAAGATCTAAGAGTAATTTGTCTTTATCATCATTTTCAAACGACTTATTGGTAAAACTGCAAGAAGCAACTGCAATTAGTATCACCAAAAATCCAAGTATGAGGTTTCTTTTCATGTATTTTTTTTTAGGTATGATCATAATTAACCTACTTAATTATAAACTTAAATTAATTACAAAAAGTTGACCAAGCCAACGAATTCCCTAAGATACTGAAAAAACCATGCCACTTTGCAAGCTAGTAGCATTAATTTTTTGTTAAACACTATTAGAAATTGTTTCCAACAAGCTTTAATAATCAACTAGTTGTGTTTGATTTTTCGGTAATGAGGAATCATGTTCAGTAACTTGCCATAACTATTGTTTTTGAACAGGGCCTCTATTAGCGCGCCATAATAACATATTAAAAACGTATTTTTACCGCATAAAGTATATAGTATGCAAAAACCGCTTATTCTGGTAACAAATGATGATGGAATAACGGCTCCCGGTTTAAGAGCTTTGGTTCGTTACATGAAGGAAATTGGAGAAGTTGTTGTTGTGGCACCAGATAGCCCGCAATCGGGAATGGGGCATGCTATAACGCTTGATAATACTCTTTACTCCAAGAGAGTTACCATAGATTTTGAAAATGGCGGCAATGAAGAGTACAGCTGCAGTGGAACTCCCGCCGATTGCGTAAAATTAGCACTTCAGGAGATTCTTGGGAGAAAACCTGATCTCTGCGTTAGCGGAATAAATCACGGTTCTAATTCTTCCATAAATGTTATCTACTCAGGAACAATGAGTGCAGCCATAGAAGCAGGAATTGAAGGCATACCGGCTATAGGCTTTTCATTATGTGATTATTCGTGGGAAGCTGATTTTAAGACAGCTGAAAACGCAGTTAAAAAAATTGCTGCAGAAGCCCTAAGCAATGGAATTCCAAAAGGTGTTGTTCTAAATGTCAATATCCCAAAAACAAATAGCGATGGTCTAAAAGGAATAAAAATATGCCGCCAGGCTAGAGCCAATTGGAAAGAGAAATTTGATAAAAGAACTAATCCAATGGGTAAAGATTACTATTGGCTGACAGGTGAATTTGAACTTCTCGATAAAGGTGAAGACACGGATGAATGGGCCCTAAGTAATGGCTATATTTCTGTAGTTCCTACACAGTTTGATTTAACAGCGCATCATGTTATACAGGATTTAAACAATTGGTCTTTAAATGAATAATAAAAAGGAAATAATAATTGGTTTCGCAGTAGGTATTATTGCCAATATTACAGGCACACTTTTGTACATACTTTTGTTTTCTGATTTTGGGATTACAGAAACATTCAATGCAGCAATTCAGCAAGGGCATATTGGCAGTTTATTGGCCCTGGGCGCAATTTTAAATCTGATCGCCTTTTTTGGCTTTCTAAAAATTAGAAGGGATCAAAGAGCAAAGGGGGTATTGATCGCCACTCTGCTAACTGCTTTGGTTATTCTCTATTATAAGATTTTCTAAAATGAAGTATTATATCATCGCAGGTGAAGCTTCCGGGGATTTACATGGATCAAATCTTATTAAAGCAATTCTTGCTAAAGATACCAATGCCCAAATTCGTTGTTGGGGTGGTGGCCAAATGCAAAAAGCCGGCGGTACACTTGTTAGACATTATAAGGAGATGGCTTTCATGGGTTTTGCAGAGGTTCTCACTAATCTTAACACCATCCTTAAAAATATTAAATTCTGTAAAGATGATATTGAATCCTATAATCCGGATGTCATAATTTTTATTGATTATTCGGGCTTTAATTTGAGAATCGCACGCTGGGCAAAAGAAAATAAATACCGCACTAACTACTACATTTCACCTCAAATATGGGCTTCTAGGGAAGGTAGGATCAAAAATATCAAAAGAGATATTGATGCCATGTATGTCATTCTGCCATTTGAAAAAGAGTTCTACGAAAAAAAACACAATTACCCTGTAAATTTTGTGGGGCATCCATTAATTGATGCGATTGGACAAATTGATATTGGCAGTGAACAGGAATTTAGAAATGAACATAATCTGGATCCGCATAAACCAATTATTGCACTCCTTCCAGGTAGCAGAAAACAGGAGGTCAGGCAAATGCTTGGCCTGATGTTAAAGATTACAAAATCATTTTCAGAATACCAGTTTGTAATAGCCGGAGCCCCGAGCCTGGACATTGATTTCTATTCAGAATTCTTAAAAAACTATGCTGTAAGCCTTGTTTTTGACAAATCCTACGAATTACTGAGCCATTCACACGCGGCTCTGGTAACCAGCGGTACTGCTACCCTGGAAACCGCTTTATTTAAAGTTCCCCAGGTTGTCTGCTACAAAGGCAACTGGATTTCCTATCAGATTGCGAAACGAATAATTACGCTTGATTACATTTCACTGGTTAATTTGATTATGGATAAGGAAGTAGTAAAAGAACTGATTCAGGCAGATTTAACCGCAAAAAACCTGAAGCTGGAGTTAACCAAAATTCTGGATGGCCCGGCTCGCGAATTGCAATTAATGGCGTATAAAGAGTTGGAAAAAAAGCTTGGTGGTAAAGGTGCAAGTAATAAAACTGCTACACTTATTATAGAAAATGCTTAAATTTATTTCCTGGAAGATCATTTATAGCCCGGGATGAACAGAAAGATTTTTGTTTTTTTTATCATTATACTCCTAACCGGATGTGGTATTGTAAAAAAGAAAACCACCTATGGCAAGGAACGAACTGTTACTGTTGCGGCAGCAGATAAAGACACTATAATAGCAGCAGAAACTACTCCTGAACCTGAAGTAAAGGTTGTCGTCCTCGAAAAAGCAGATCTAATTATCAATACTGCCATGGCTTATTCCGGTGTAAGATATAAGTACGGTGGAACCACAAAAAAGGGTATGGATTGTTCGGGCCTTCTCTATGTTTCTTTCGGAGAAAATGATATTCCCTTACCGCGCGTATCCTCTCAAATGGCTGACGAGGGTAAGAAAATTAAATTGAACAAAGTATCCAAAGGAGATCTTCTATTCTTTAAAACCAGTAAGAGAGGAAAAAAAATTAATCATGTCGGACTTGTAGTTGCTGTAGATGGGCGTGATATAAGATTTATTCATGCTACCTCTTCTAGAGGAGTTATTGTTTCTTCTTTACAGGAAGGATTCTGGAACTATGCCTTTGTAAAGGCCACCAGAGTTCTATGATTGCATACTACATTATTTTATAAGGATTGTTTTGTCTAATTATTCATTTCAATTAATTTTTCCTGACTGAACTTAACATTCAGTAGCCAACGCTACTTTAAGAGCTGGTACAATCAACCAAATAAACTCCATGAAATTATTGGATTTTATTCCGGTAAAGCTCACTTTGTTTCTGATTTTCGGAATACTTATAGGGTATAATTTTACCATTTCCCTTTGGTTGGCAACAAGTCTTACTTGTGGGCTCATATTTTTACTGGGTATATCCCGGACTCGTAAAAATATTCTGGATAATCTGCCTTTTGGTATTCTTTCTTTATTGTGTACAATTTGTATAGGGCTGATGGCTGTGGCTCTAAGTTTACCTGAAAATAATACAAAATATTACGCCAACTTCAGGCTTCCTGCTGAACAATATTTACATCTTAAAATCCACGAAATCCTAAAATCAAATAGCTATAATCAGCGCTATATTGCTAAAGTCATTAAGATTGACAGTATACCGTCAAATGGAAGAATTCTTCTTATTTCTAAAAAAGACACTTTAAAGCATAAATTCAAAGTAGATGATGAGATCTATACACTAAGTCCGATTGATGAAATTGGTTTACCTCTAAATCCATATGAATTTAACTATCATAATTATCTTGAAAAACTAGGAATTAACTATCAAGTTAAAGTAAACAGTCGGGATTATTTTATCAGTCAAAATGCTTCTTTAACTTTATTGGGTTTGACTGCAGCCTTAAGACAAAAAATTATATCAGGCTTAGGGAAGTCCAATTTTGGTGAAAATGAACTTGGAATTATCCAGGCCCTGCTTCTGGGACAGCGCCATGAATTAAGTGAGGAAGTATATACTAATTATAAGAACGCTGGCGCGGTGCATATCCTGGCTGTTTCTGGATTGCATATTGGAATAGTATTATTGTTATGTAAATTTCTGCTAAAACCCTTAGAACGATTACCCAGGGGAAAGACAATTGTTTTGATAATTACTGTGGGTATTTTATGGGGATACGCCTTCATAGCCGGTCTATCACCTTCCGTGATAAGAGCAGTTAGCATGTTCTCTTTCGTTGCGTACGCTTTGTATCTGAACCGTCCCACGAGCACATTTAATATCCTGGCATTGTCCATGTTTTTTATTTTGTTGACTTATGATCCAATGCTACTTTTTCAAGTTGGGTTTCAATTGAGTTATGCAGCTGTTTTTTCCATTTTTTGGTTATTCCCCAAGCTGCAGCACTTCTGGAATCCCGAAAATATTATTCTTAAAAAATGCTGGCAATTATTATCGGTTTCCATAGCTGCACAAATTGGTGTACTACCGCTAAGCCTTTTTTATTTTCACCAGTTCCCGGGTTTGTTTTTTATCTCTAATCTTATGATTATACCATTTTTGGGATTAATCCTGGGAATGGGCTTTCTTGTAATAGCCCTTATGCTTACAGATTTGCTGCCAAATAAATTGTCTGAAATATACAATAGAGTCATTAGGATGATGAATGAGCTTATTGAATGGGTAGCCCAACAGGAATCCTTTATTTTCATTGATATTCCGTTTGATTTTGTGCAGCTTGTAGTTAGCTATATTCTAATTTTTACAGTGGTACAAAGTCTCAAAGAGAAGAAATTTCAAAACGTTCTTGCAGTAGTTTTATCTGTTATTGCCATACAATTGTGGCTTATTTCTTCTACAATAATAAAAAGCAGGGAACAGAAGATTATCATTTTTCATAAAACCGGAACCTCCGCCCTACTCTATAAGAATGGAATTTCCGCAGAAGTAAATTGCTCAGATACTACTGCTGTGACAAACCTGATTAAAAATCTTGTGGTACAAGAAAAGATCCAAAAAGTAGAGTACAAAACCTTAAAAAACAGCTATCGAATTAAAGACTACAGTTTATTGATCTTGAATAATTCTGAAATGATCTTCCATAAACTGCCGAAAACTGATTATGTCTTGCTCAGTAATTCGCCCAAAGTAAATTTTAACCGCTTCCTGGACTCTATTAAACCTAAAAAAATTATTGCCGATGGAAGCAATTATAGGAGTGATATCGAAAGATGGCAAAAATCGTGTTCAGACAGAAAGTTGCCATTTTACTATACGGGTGAAAAAGGGGCATTTATTTTAGAAATAAAATAAATTAACGCACCCCATGCATAAGTCTTTTTAAAACCGGGTTTAGAACTATAGAAATAACACCAAAAGCAATGGGCACCAGGGTAAACATCAGAAAGAATGTGCTTAAAGAATATTGTTCTGAAATTTTATCTATCATTCCGCCCATAGTACCTGCCGTCTTCTGACCTATAGCTATTGCCAGATACCAAATGCCAAACATAAAGCCAATCATTCTGGCCGGGACCAGTTTACTCAGATAAGACAGTCCAACGGGTGAAAGACATAATTCTCCCATGGTATGAAGCAAATAGGCCAGAATAAGAAAAATCATACTTACCGAAGCGGTTTTTGACCCCTGTACAACGCCGGCAGAACCATACGACAAAATTGCAAATCCAAGTCCCAGAAGTATTAATCCCAAACCATACTTCATGGCAGCACTAGGATTATATTTACTCTCCCACCACCTTGAAAATAATGGGGCTAACGTAATTATAAAAAAGGAGTTTAAAATTCCAAACCAAGATGCGTCGATCTGGTTTCCCTCTTGTGAAAATTTATCAAACAACCTATAAACAACCAATCCCCAAATTCCGACAAATGCCAATGCCAAAACAATATTTGATAAAGCAATTCTGGAATACGTTTTTTTAAACAAGAGATATAAAACCCAGGTAATAATCAAGAGGGGTACAGTTGTAAGCAGGGCATCCACTACTTTGAAAATCATGGCTGCTGATCCCACCAAATTTCTATTGGTATAGTCCCTTGCGAACAAGGTCATAGAACCCAGTGCCTGTTCAAAAGCTGCAAAGAAAATTACAGTAAAAATCCCAAAGAAAACAACTGCAATAATCCTGTCTCTCACTAAAGGAATATACCTCGAAATCCTTGAAACCAATAGTATAAGAAACAAAACCAGAGCGAAGAGTACAATAAAATTAGAACCTGATAAACCCAAAACTTCAAAAGGCAATAAATTCTCTCCACTTATCTTCTCAATTGGGTCGTTAAAAAGGTAAAGTAATCCACCAACAGCGGAAAGAACGATTAATATATAGTCAAGAGTTAAAAACGGATTTAATTTTTCCGTCGTCTCTTCCTCTTCGATAGGTTTAGGAGACTCTTCATTAATGTTTTGCGGCAATTCTACTTCGTATATTTTACTTGGTTTACCACCAACATCGCCAAAAAGATTTTTAGCCAGTAAAAATTGCATCATTCCTAAAAACATAAAAATACCTGCCAGCCCAAAGCCCCAGGACCAGCCAAAATTTTCCGCTAAATACCCGCATAGCATCATCCCAAAAAAAGCTCCGGCATTTACACCCATATAAAAAATAGTATAGGCCCCATCTTTTTTGGATTCTTTGCCTTTATACATTTCGGAAATAATAGAAGTAATATTGGGTTTAAAAAAACCGGTTCCGATAACTAAAAAAGCAAGACCCAGATAAAAAGTAGTCGTAGTTTCCAATGCCATAAAAGCATGACCCAGAGTCATAATAGCACAACCTATTACAACAGCTATGCGATATCCTGTAAATTTATCGGCAATATATCCTCCTATAATTGGGGTTAAATATAGCAGAGAAGCATAGGTTCCTATCAGTGCCAGGGCATGCTCACGTGGCCAATCCCATCCCGGATTATCACTTGCAAATGGTGCGGTGAGAAAAAGAATTAAAAGAATACGCATTCCATAAAATGAAAAGCGTTCCCACATTTCCGTAAAAAATAAAACCATTAATCCTGCCGGATGGCCTAAGACCTTATCCTTAAACAGATTCTCGATATCAGTATTCATTTATTTTAGTTTGGTTTGTTTTATCTGGTACTTGTATTAACGCTGGCCATTTCTTATTCATCGGCTAGCTCAAAGCCTTCAGTTTCATCTTTGGTTTGCTCCGGACGTAAATCTTCCGCCTTGTGTGTAAGCCGTTTTAATGGTTTTAAAAGGGCAATAACCAAAAGACCAAAAATGACACAGAAAATAGTTATTCCGGCAAAGATGTTAAGTTCTCCGGCTTCCGAAGCCGATTCCCCTATGAGTCCGGCAACTTTATTACCTAATCCTGTAGCGGCAAAATAAACACCCATCATAAGGGCACCATATCTAATCGGTGCCAGTTTTGTTATAAAAGAGAGTGCAACCGGAGACGCACATAATTCTCCTATTGTATGGAAAAGATAGGCCAGCGCTAACCAATATAGGGCAGATTTACCTAAGGTCTCATATTGCATAGATGCAAACACCATAAAAACGAATCCTAAGCCCATTATTATAACTCCATTGGCCATTTTAAAAAGGGAAGAGGCTTCTTTTCCTCTGTGCTTCCACCACATCCAGAAATTAGCTACAGGTACCGCAAATACAATTATATAAAAAGGATTGAAAAACTGGAAAGCCGCTGCAGGAATTTGATAACCAAATAAGAAGCGGTCCGTCCTGTTCTCAGCGTACAAATTCATCAGGCCACCTGCCTGTTCAAAAGCTCCCCAAAAGACAATTACAATAATAAATGAAAGCAGTAATACTAAATAACGGTCCTTTTCAACTTGAGAATGTAGGTCCTGGTATATGGTGAACATCATACCCACTACAACGGACAGGAAAATAAAGAAAATTATGTAGGCCAGCCTTTGGTCTTCAATAAAATTCCATGCTACAACACTGGAAGCCACTGCCAAAAACAAAGTAATAGTTAGCGGTATACGGGTGCTAAATTGTTGCATAAAAATATCCTTAATAGACACATCCTCACTATTAATCTCCTTTTCTTTGGGTTTATTCCCTACAGTAACAAGGTATTTTTGGCCGGAAAGATAGATTACCTGCCCCAGGACCATCCCAATAGCGGCCAGTCCAAATCCTGCATGCCAACCCCACATGTCGGCTACCCAGTAGATATATTGGGTTTAAGCATTCCTACCCCGACGATGATCAGTCCTAAGCCAGAGTAAAAGGCCCACATAAGTTCTATAGATAAAATACCATGACCGGCAACCAGTAAAAAGCCACCTATCATAACCGCTCTTTTTTGTCCTATTATCTTATCGGCTATAATACCTCCCGGAATTGAAGCTACATAGACCAACATGGTGTACCATCCGTATAAGGACAATGCTTCTCCGTCTAACCAGCCCAGTCCGGGATTGTCACCCCTTGTTTGTGCAGTCAGGTATAACACCAGGATGCCACGCATTCCGTAATAGGAGAAACGTTCCCACATTTCAGTCAAAAAAAGTATATAGAGTCCGGCAGGGTGTCCAAAGAGTTCTCTCTGGTGAACTGGTTTTTTTGTTTTATCCATGGCTTGTTTTAGTTACTTATAGATTGTTTTTTATGAAATTGGTCATTTTAGTATATAAATGCAGGCTGGTATTACCCCCATAAATTCCGTGGTTCTTGTCGGGATAAATTGCCCAGTCAAATTGCTTATTGGCCTGTACAAGGGCTTCTATCATTCTCATGCTATTCTGTACATGTACATTATCATCACCGGAACCATGTATCAACAAATAATCTCCCTTTAATAACTCGGGGTAATTAAAAGGTGAATTCTCATTATAACCTCCGGGATTTTCAGCCGGGGTTCTCATAAATCGTTCTGTATAAATGGTATCATAAAAACGCCAACTGGTAACTGGTGCAACTGCAATAGCCATTTCAAAGGTATCGCTGCCTTTGAGCAAGCAGTTTGTAGACATATGACCGCCAAAACTCCAGCCCCAAATCCCTGTTCTATCAGGGTCTATAAATGAATTTTCACTTAATTTTTTGGCCGCTGTAATTTGATCCTCAGTTTCGTATTTCACCAAATTCAAGTAAGTCACTTTCTTAAAATCACGACCTTTAAAGCCGGTTCCTCTGCCATCCACACAAGCTATAATGTATCCTTCCGAAGCCAGAATCTGGTGCCAATAATCCCTCGAGCTCATCCAGGTATTGGCTACTTGTTGAGAGCCCGGCCCGCTATACTGAAACATCAATAAAGGATATTTTTTGGAAGGATCAAAATCTTTCGGCTTTACCATCCACATATTCAATTCATTACCGTTGACCGATATCGTAGAAAATTCCTTTGGACTCATCTCATATCCTGCCAGTTTGTTCGAAAGCTCCTTGTTATCCAGGATATCTTTTAATTTGTCCCCCGATTTAGCCTTGTGCAGTGTAAATTGGTTAGGTGTAGTGGAGTTGGAAAACTCATTTATGAAATAAGTAAAATCTGCACTAAACTTGGCAGAATTGGTCCCTATGTTGGAAGACAAGCGCTTCTTATTCTTAGCGTTAATATCAATACCATATACATCTCTGTTAATTGATCCATTTTCCGTTGATTGGTAATAAATTCTGTCCTTGTTTGGATCATACCCATAGTAATTTGTCACTTCCCAGTCGCCACTGGTAATCTGGTTCATCAATTCCCCGCTTTTGGAATGCAGGTAAATATGGTTATATCCATCCTTTTCGCTGGTCCAGATAAAGCTGTCATCAGGCAGAAAAGTGAGGTTATCAGTAACATCCACATATGCCTGGTCCTTTTCCCGGAGTAAAAGGGATGCTGTATTTTTTTGAAGGTCTACAGCGTATAAATTCAAATTATTCTGGTGCCGGTTTAACGTTTGAACACTTATATGATTTGAATCGTTCATTCGGGTTATCCTGGGTATATAATAGGAGTCCGGGAGTGAAATATTTGAAATATTCTTTGATTCAACATCATAGGAATGCAAGGTAACAACCGAATTATTTTCACCGGCTTTAGGGTACTTGAAGATATATTGAAAAGGATATAAATCGGTACCATAAACATCCATAGCAAATTCTGGAACATCGGTCTCATCAAACCTCAAAAACACAATTTTTGTACCGTCCGAGTTCCATTCAAATGCCCTGACAATACTAAATTCCTCTTCATATACCCAATCGGCTATACCATTAATAATACTATTCTTTTCCCCGTCAGAAGTTATTTGTACTATGTTACTGTCGGCTATATTAAAAAGATATAAATTGTTATTGTTTGCAAAGACTACCTTATCCCCATCCGGTGAAAAGGTGGGTTCCTGAATCCAGGTATCTGCAATTTGAATGATATCTTTAGTGGTAAGGTCATAAATATAATAAATCCCCACTTTGGAACGCCTGTATATTGGCACCTCTTCTGTAGCCAGTAATACTTTGGACTCGTCTGTACTAAAGGAATATGAACTAAATGCTGCTTTTGAAGGTATCTCCTGCGAAGAGACCACAGTTTCTAACTTCTCCAGGGTACTATAATCATATTTATCAATGCTGACAACTCCTGTAACTTTATCTGTATTCAGTACCGTGTAGTGTTTCCCATTTTTTAAAGGATAAATGGCTTCCATGTTTTCGGTTACAAAGGCCCCCGACCAAAGTTCTTCCAAAGAGATCTTTTTTTGTTGCGCAGGTGCGAAATTTATAAAACAAATAACAAGAAAATTCAGAACGAAAGATTTATTCATAAAATCTGAAAAATTGATTATAAACTACCAAGTTTACTAATATTTTTGCGAAAAAAATAACTTTAAACTTAAAATATTGCAACTTTATACCCTAATACCCATTATGAAGAAACCCCTGGATATAATTGTGTAATCACTATCTTTGCCCTTATAGAATAATAGCTTATGTCAACACCAATCCAGGGTTTTTCCAAGCTTTCCAAAGAAGAAAAAATCAATTGGATTGCCGATAATTACACTGATAATTCGGATACCACCAAACAAATCCTTAAAAAATACTGGAATACCGATAATAAGTTGCAAAAACTCCATGACGAATTCATTGAGAATACCATTAGCAACTATTACCTGCCTTTTGGGATCGCACCAAATTTTCTTATTAATGATAGTTTATATGCCATTCCAATGGCCATTGAAGAAAGTTCTGTTGTTGCGGCAGCCAGTAAAGCTGCAAAATTTTGGCTTGATAAGGGCGGGTTTAAGACTAAAGTACTGGGAACCCAAAAAATAGGACAGGTACATTTTATCTTCAAAGGCTCTTCGGAGAAGTTGCAAGAATTTATTGATGAAATAAAACCAATTTTTATTAATGATTCTAAGTCCATCACCCTAAATATGGAAAAACGCGGAGGTGGAATAACATCAATAGAACTAAGGGATAGGACAAATAAACTTGATAATTATTATCAGTTACATTGTAAATTTGAAACCCTGGATGCTATGGGTGCAAATTTTATTAACTCCTGCCTGGAACAATTTGCCACCACACTGAAAAGAGAAGCTCAGACCTGTACGCTTTTTAACGAAGATGAGAAGGGAATAGAAGTGGTTATGAGCATTCTTTCAAACTATGTTCCCGAATGCCTTGTTCGGGCAGAAGTCAGTTGCCCGATTAGCGAATTAGAGATAGAGCAGTCTGTTTCTCCAAAGGAATTTGCTGAAAAAATGGTGAGGGCAGTTAAAATTGCTAATGTAGAACCTTACAGAGCGGTTACTCATAATAAGGGAATAATGAACGGCATTGATGCGGTTGTACTGGCCACTGGGAACGATTTCAGAGCAGTAGAGGCCGGTATCCATGCCTATGCGGCAAAAGATGGGTCTTATAAAAGTCTTACACACGCCTCTCTTGAGGACGGTATCTTTAAATTTTGGATCGAAGTACCTCTGGCCCTGGGAACCGTCGGAGGGCTTACCAGATTACATCCCTTAGTAAATCTTGCTTTGGAGATTTTGCAAAAGCCCTCAGCCCGCGAATTAATGCAAATTGTAGCAGTAGCCGGATTAGCGCAGAATTTTGCAGCAGTGAGATCATTAGTCACCACCGGTATTCAGGAAGGTCATATGAAAATGCATTTACTCAATATTCTTAATCAAATGAATGCCTCTGATGATGAAAAGAAAACATTAATCGCCTATTTTAAAAAGAATGCCGCAACACATAATGCAGTTGTTGAGGCGCTTCAAAATTTACGTAACAAATCATGACCCGGCGGTTCTACAGCAATGGAAAATTGCTACTAACCGGAGAGTACGCAGTTCTGGATGGGGCATTATCCTGCGCATTACCTACCAAATACGGACAAACCCTAACTATAAATGAAGTGGATTCTCCATTGCTCTTTTGGACAAGTCTGGACGAGAAAGGTGAAAAATGGTTTCATACTTCACTTCATCTCGATCTTTTTCGGAATTCGGAAGTAGACGTTTTAAATGAATTGGAAAACCTAAGGTCCTCTGAAGATAAAGTATCGGAAATGCTAGTCAGAATTTTGCTTGAGGCCAAAAGGTTGAATCCGGATTTTTTGATGGAGGAAATTGGATATGAAGTTCAAACAACATTGAGTTTTCCCAGGGAATGGGGTCTTGGATCTTCCTCTACCCTCATCAATAATGTAGCGCAGTGGGCCAAAGTTGATCCTTTTGCCCTTTTATCAAAAACTTTTAATGGAAGTGGTTATGATATTGCCTGTGCTCAGCATAATCATCCAATTCTATATCAACTAAAGGATGGAGAACCATTTATTAAAGAAATTGAATTTAACCCTCCATTCAAAGATGCATTATACTTTGTACATCTCAACAGAAAGCAAGACAGCAGAGATGGAATAACCAGATACAGGGAAAAGGAATTTGATAAAGAAGCTTTAATTAAGAGCATTTCAGAATTAACTATGGAATGTATTAGTTGTATTGAAATAAGTAGGTTCAAAGAATTAATGAACAAGCATGAAATACTTTTGGCAGATATCCTTAAACTAACCCCTGTGAAGGATAAACTATTTAAGGATTTTGAAGGGTCTGTAAAAAGTTTAGGGGCATGGGGCGGAGATTTTGTCCTTGCTATAGGAAATACGGATACTCCAGAATACTTCTTTAAGAAGGGATATAAGACTGTAATTCCTTATGAAGAAATGATATTATAAAAAAAAGCCTCTCAAATGAGAAGCTTTTTATGATCATATTTTTATTCCAGCATTTTTAAAAGTTGTAGCCGGAAAGCAATAGTATTTTTAATAGAAAGTAGCTCTGTTATCTACAATCTCTGCGTTTTCCTTCAAGGCATCAAATACACTTGTATTTACGCGGGTCGCATTTGAAGCCTGCAAGGAGCTGGCGAAAGTAGTATAATTTTCCAGCTTAGGGCCTTCTTCCTTTTTGGTTACTTCAATCTTAAAAACTCCGGTCTCTCCTTCAATAAGATCTGAACTACTTCCCTGAGCTAAAGCAAAAGCAGTACCCACAACCAATGGCTCTCTTCCAGCACCAGGAATTGTCGGAGTTTTAACCGTTAAGGCAGAAGCTGATGATACATTGGTGTTGTTGTCTGAAGCTAAATCCTCCAAGGATTTTCCCTGGTTTTCAGAAATAATCTTTGCCGCTTTTTTTCTTTTCCTGATTATTGGAAGAACAGAAGCAGACGCATCTTCAACAGCCATTAATCCTTCTTCATACTTTGCTGTTAGCTGCACAACTGCATAGCCGTTGCTAATACCGAATCGCTTAATATCTCCTATTTCCGTTTCGGAATTAAATGCCCACTGAACAATAGCCCTCTGGTTTGAAAGTCCCGGAAGATTTTCATCCAATTCATTTATTTTATTAACCGGCCTTACTACGTATTCATTTTCTTTTGCCAAATCAGAAAAAGACTTTTCTGATGATGTTGCCGCCATTTCAAATTTAGTAGCATCCGTAAAGAGTGCATTTAGTGTTTCGTCTGAAGCTTCTATTTCCCTGCTTAGTGTTGCCAGTTGAACTAAATCTTGCTTATCATCTACACGTACAATATGGTATCCAAATTCTGTTTCAACCAACCCAATATGACCTACTACATTTCCAAATGCAAAATCATTAAACTTTGGGGTCATTACACCTTCCTGAAAGTAACCCAGGTCACCTCCTCTTGGTGCTGAGGGCCCGTCAGAATTATCTCTTGCCAGCTGAGTAAATACTGCTCCTTCTGCTTTCGCCTGTTTTAGCAAATCGTTAGCGATGGCCTCGGCCTCTTCTTTAGTTCTCTTAATTTCAGGGTTAGCCCTTTCGGCCCCTTCCCAGGTAATCAAAATATGACTGGCCTTTACAGATCCATTGGGCTTTTTATTGACCATTTTGGTAATTCTCCAACTTTCACCGTCATTGTAAGGTCCAAATAACTCACCAGTATTTAAACCCATCAGGGTATCAGCAAATTTTAATGGAAGCTCACTTTTAGACTTATAAATAGTATCAAATTTGCTATCAGAATTTCTATCTAGAAAAGCTGCGTTATCCGTTGTATTTCTAAATCCGGGAATGGTGTCTGTTTCATCACGTTCTTCAAAATATTCTACCGTATCACCAAGAAGCTTTGTTATCTGGTCTTTTATAGCAGCTACGTCATCATCAGAAGCTTTGTCTTCAAAATATACAAACTGAATATCCCTAGACCTTTGCTGCTTGTAGTCTTGCTGGTGTTCATTGATATAGTCCGAAATTTCCTTTTTAGTAACTATAAAAGCACTGTCGGGCATTGAATTGTAGGGAACCCGCACATATCTGATATCTACCTTGTCTGTACTTAACTTATAGTCTAATTCGCCCTCTTTTAAAGTAGCGCCGACTCCTGCTCTAATTAAATTGAAATAGCTTTGCTCCTTTGCACTTTGAATGATAGCTTCCTCGTCCTGCAGCCAATCGTTATATTGGGCAGGGGCATTGATTTTTAATTCAGAAATAAAATCCCGAAATTTTGTTTCATCAAATATTCCATTCTCATCAGTAAATTGAGGGTTTTGAGCTATCCCGGGGCTCGATTTAATTACGTTAATAATCTGGTCCTGCTCAATAGAAATACCAAGATCCTCTATCTGTTGTCCCAAGATGGTATTTCGTTCAACCTGGTTCCAAACAGAATTCACTAACTGCATAGATGAACTTGTTGGCCCAGACCTTCTCGACGCCCTCTCAATCTTTCGTCTGAAGTCATCGATGGAAATTTCGTCTCCATTTATTTCACCCACAGCAGACCCAACTTTTCCACCGGAAAAATCATTACTGGTAAAAATTCCAGAAATAACGAACGCAAATAACGCCATCCCTATGATCAGGATTAATACAGTAGTTCGTTTTCTAATATTCTCTAGAATTGCCATTTTTTGTTTATTTAAAATCAGTTGGCGAAATTAGTATTTTCCATCTAGAAATAAAAACTAAAAGCAGCCTATCTGACTGATATTAACAGGACTAATCCTTTTCCTTGACCTCAAGGGTAACTAAATCTATTTTTGTGCTGGAAACTTCAAGGATAGTGAACAAATAATGATCTATCAGTATTTCAGAATCCTGGTCAGGGATCTCACCGGTTACATTTACAATAAGCCCTCCAAGTGTTTCGTATTCCTCACTATCCGGAAGTTCCAACTTATATTGTTCATTTAGGTAATCTACTTCCAGCCTGGCAGAAAATTTATAGGTATTAGTATTTAGTTGTTCTTCCACTAAATCTGTTGAATCATGCTCATCCTCTATTTCTCCAAAAAGTTCCTCAACAATATCCTCAACGGTCATTATTCCGGAGGTGCCACCATACTCATCGAGCACTACGGCAATACTTTTTCTTTTCTTTGTTAGAACATTGAGGATATCCTGGATTAACATAGTTTCCGGCACGAATTCTACCGGCAGGAGGATACTTTTTATTGTCTTGGGCTTTTTAAATAACTCATAAGAATGAATGTACCCAATAATGTTATCTATGGTGTCTTTAAAGACCAATATTTTTGATAAACCGGTTTCTGTAAAAAGTTTAGCCAGATTTTTTGGGGTTTCATGCAATTCTACTGCTATAATCTCCGTCCTGGGAACCATAACTTCCCTTGCCTTAACCGCTGAAAATTCAAGGGCATTCTGAAATATCTGAATCTCAGAATCTATATCATCTTCTTCCTTTACAGTTTCCATTTGTTCAGTAATATAGTCTCCTAATTCAATCTTGCTAAATGCAAGTTGCACCTGGTCTCCATCCGTCTTAAAAAAGACTTTAAGAAGTACATCGGAAACTTTAATAACAAAATCTGAAACGAAAGAGAATAATAAATAGAAAAAATAAGCAGGCGCTGCAAGAATTTTTAGAAGCTTGTTTGCATAGATCTGAAAAAGCACTTTAGGCAAAAACTCTGCAGTAAGCAAAATTATAATTGTAGAAATAAGTGTCTGGGTTAACAGGCTGAAGTCGGTAAACATTAGATGAACAAAGCTATTACCGGAGGGTAATTTGGTTTGGAACCAATCCATCAATAACTCTCCCATATACAGTCCATATACTACCAGAGCAATATTATTTCCGATAAGCATGGTAGCAATAAACTTTGAAGGTTTATTGGTTAAGCGGGTAAGTATCTGTGCAAGAAGACCTTCCTGTTTTTTTTCAATCTCAATATGAATCTTATTCGCGGAGATAAAGGCAATCTCCATTCCTGAAAAGAATGCAGATAACACCAAACAAATACAAATGATAAGGATGCTAGAGTCCAAGGCTATTGCTGATTATCCCGTTTTCGCTTTTCGAAACGTTTCCTATAGTTACGTCTAAAAATAAACATTCCTATAGAGACGATCGCAAAGAAAATAAAGATGTATGTACCTTCTCTGTCAATATTCCAGAGTTCAATTATCTTATATACTGATATTATTGCCACCACCAGGTACAAGTATTCCGTATATCTCAGTATTTTAATCATGTTTGATCTTCCTTAATTGTGATTAATCCATAAGTCTTATGGGCGTTGAAGAAACTGAAGTCTTTATTGAAATCCATTCCCTCGCCATCCATAATTGTTCCATCTTCCGGATTGGTAAATTTAAATTTTTGTTGCGTAAAAATCCACTCATTGGTCTGATCATAAAAAAGCTGCGGAGCTTCGAGTTTTTTTCCATCATGAGATTCAATTACGACATTACCCTGCAAGTCTATTAAATTGGTGTTGGAATAAATAATTCCATAATCGGCTTTAATGGTACTTTTGTTGTCTTCTGCATCAAACAAATCCACTTCTAATCCATTTGGAAAAGTCCTGAATTTAAATCTCATGTTGTCATAGTCTTCGCTCAACGGGCTCTTTAAAATAGCAATAACTTTAGATTCTTTGGTGTCCTCGCTTTCCAGTTTCTCCGGAGTCTCTGTATAAGTAAGTACGAAATTCTGAGCTACTCCCTGAGGATAAATTGTTTGCTGTGCTTCTTCACCAACCCTTTTGTAATTATCCTTACAGCCATAAAACAACAATGCCACGGAAAATACCATGGCAATGTTAAATAATTTATTTCCGTAAAGATTGTACATTGTTATAGATTAGGCACAGTTACACTGCCTCCAACCCAACAACTAAAAGCAATTGTTTTACCTGCTAATCCAGAATTAAAAATATCTGTCTTTGACGGTGCTTTGGCACTATAGCTGGCTGCAGATTGATTCGCATTTCCGCTTAATGAAGGATCTACTCTTCCTGCTTTTCTGGCCATATCCGCGGCTTTCCAATAAATTGCTCTTTTTTCAAAAGGAGTGCTTCCACAATCATTTGCGCTCGTTGCATATAAATTTGCTATTAGTAAATACGCCCTGCCGTTTGAAGGATTAGCATTTATGGCTTTCTGGGCATAACTTCTGGCTGTAGACTTACTAGATCTTCTGTAGCTTGTTGCAATTTTATAAGCAATATTGGATTTCTTTTTAGGATCCGACTCTAATTCCAGTGCTTTGTTATAATCTGCTATTGCACCTTTATTATCTCCAGCTTTCTTCTTTAAGGTTCCCCCATATACATAGGCATCTGCAGAAGGATCTAAGGCTAATTGCGCCTCAAATAGTTTTTGGAACATTGGGTCATCTATACAGTCTTTGCTAAACATTCTACCCACTGCTCTTTTAACCCAGGTTACGTCGGTTTTTTTGGATTCAAAACTCTTTTTATATAGAGGAATCAGGTTATCACAATCTGCCAATGCTCCTAATTTTGAATCAACACTACCGGCAATCTTCCCATAAGATTCAGAATTAGTAGTTGCTACTTTCAATCTTCTCTTTTCTTTTGAAGTAAGCGTGCCTGCCTCTTCCTTAGGAAGCAATTGGCTAATGACGTCTGTTAATTTTTCATTCTCCTCTTCTATTTTTTCGGTAACATCGTCATAAGTATCAAACACCGCCTGAAGATCTTTTTTCCCTTCATTGTAAAGATCCACTAAGCTGGAAAAATAAAGGTAAAGCGCTTTAGGATTTTTAAAATTGGACGCATCTTGATTAAAAGCACTATCAAGCAAATTAAAAAGTTCTTCGTCCGAAGCCATTTTATTATCATACAAAAGCAAAGCTTTATCTATGGCAACTACTGCTTTAGGAAACTTATCGGGAAAAACCTTTAAGCTATTATCATATAAAGCAAGTAAGTCGCTTATATAACCATCTTTTTCTGCACCGGAACTATTATCAATTTTATAAGCCAGGATTTTTTCCCCAAGAGAAAAGTTTGCCTTATTAATAGCCGGACAAGTTTCATATACCATTTTCCATGGCGTATAAGCCGCATCGTAATTTTTTACTTTTGCATGCTCAGCATAAATAGAAAGATTGGTCATACATTCCGGATTTTGGCCTTGTGCATTTGCCGTACCCATTATTGCCAGTAACCCAATCATCATACAGTAAAACTCCTTTTTCATCGTATTTAAATTTTAATGTGGTTAATGTACTAAATTTTTATCAATTTATTTTCCTTTTTTGAAACCATTTATCGTTGAATGACAGTCCTACACTGACTTTGAAATAAGTTTCCTCAATTAAATTTGCTACTGTTGTACCTCGTTTCCCATACTCAAAAGCCAAATTCATATTGGAAAAACCACCTCCAACCGGTAACCCTAGTCCAAAAGTTATGCCAAAATCGTGAATGGATTTATCATTTACTACTAAGCCGGTCCTGGAAGTGCGTGCGCCTGCTCTATAAGTGATTCTTTTCAAATAACTTGTAAACGAAGCGTAATCAGGCACAAAATACCCGCCTACCCTAATCGTATTCCCATCTTCATATGCTACATTTTCAGGATCAATAAAGTCGTTTCTAAATGAACTCAGCCCCTGCAAACTATATTCTGCCCCTAAAAACCACTTTTTATCCCGTCCAAAACCAAGCCCTAAAGTAGTAGTTGTAGGGATTTTCAATTCTGTATTTCTAAGGTTTGCAGGTTCTAAATCTACATCCCTGACTTCAATTTCCTGTCCTGTGGTCAATGAAAATGAACCTAGCCTTTCACTATTTGAAGAAACCAGGTTTGCCTGTGTATTTACAGTTAATGAGGTAAATAAAGTGTATTTACTTTTTATTCTGGGTGTATAAGTGGCCCCAAAATTAAAATCATAACCGCTAACTTCAGATTCACGGGTATTTATTGTGCCATACTGCACTCCGTCAATACTTTGAACACTTTGGTATTGTAAGTTGCCAAAGCTAAAATTGACTGTTCCGCCAACATGCAGGTTTTTGGTAATTTCATATCCCACGGATAAAAATACCTTGTTTAAACCCCCATCACCCGAAAACTGATTTAACACAGTATCCTGGGTGGCATTCGTAGTTTCAGAAAAAATATTGTACCCCAAAGCGGTATATGGCATAACTCCAAACCCTGCGCCAAACTTTGGTGATAAGGGTAATGTCAGAGAAATATATTCAAGGGAGGTTACAGAAGAACTTTCCTCATTTGTAAAATCCTTCAATTTCACTTCTTTATGTCCGCCTGCTGCTGTAAAAGTTACTAACCTGAGTTTCCCTAAAGCTGCAGGATTTCTTAAGTTAACATGAATACTGTCTGTATACATACTTAAACCACCCATTGCCTGATTTTCTATAGTAGCCTGAGGTCTTATATCTCCTATACCACCAAACGAATAAGGTGAAACAGTTCCGTTACCACTCTGTGAGTAAGCTGTTATTGCAGTTAAGCAAAGTATAAGCAATACGATTTTCTTTACCATCTAGCGTTTGTTGTATTCCAGCAAATAGTTCAAGCCTTTTAGGAGAAAATTAGAATGCGCAAAGATGGTATTTTTTAATCGTTTAGACAAAATTTGAGCATCACCGCCTGTTAAAATAACTGTTAAATCTTCAAAACGCGATTGGTACTGGCCTATGACCCCATCTATCTCCCTGCAAATACCGTTTAAAACTCCGCTATGGATACTTGCATTTGTTGAATTTCCAATGATATCATGGAAATCCTCGGGTTCTAACAAAGGTAGTTTAGAAGTATATTCATGCAGTGCCCTATAGCGCATACTCAGACCCAGGGAAATTGCACCACCAAGATATTCCCCATAGTCATTTATCATGTCATACGTTATACATGTGCCTGCATCAATGACCAGCGTATTGGCATCCGGATTATGATAGAAGGCAGCTGTGGCAAGTGCTATCCTGTCCATTCCCAAGGTCTGTGGGGTGGCATAGGAATTCTTAAAAGGAATTTCAGTACTATGACTCAAGATATGCACCTCAACGAATACGGATAAAACCGAAATATATTTTTGATCAAATTTCCCTACGGATGAAATAATTGCTGATTGAATATCAGGATATTTTTTAAATACCTTTTTTACCCTCTTTGGAAAGTCCTCTGGATCAAGCTTTTGCTGCCATAAAAGGTTATGTTCCTGAAAAACGGCCAGCTTTATATAAGTATTCCCTACATCTACAATAAGGTTCATAACGCAAAGATTGTAAAATGTAAAAAAACAGCAGGCTTTTTTTTCTTTTTTGTTTGTAGTTCCTAAATTTGAAAGTATATTTGCCCCCTCCTACGCACTGCGCTTTTTGCTTGTGCTTCGGAGGGGGCAAACCCTGAATAAATAAGGTACCTTAGCTCAGTTGGTAGAGCAACGGACTGAAAATCCGTGTGTCCCTGGTTCGATTCCTGGAGGTACCACTTAAAGCGCCAAACCCGCTCCTGTAAAGGAGTGGGTTTTTATTTGCTCAGATATGCAAAGTTTACTTTCCCATAGATAGAGGAAATAAAAGTCTCTGCCAAAGGCCGAGAAGTTTGGCATTTTCAGGAGAGATTCCAAAGGAACAACGACCCCGAAAACAGTCGGGGGAAGTTATCTCCTGGAGGTACCACTTAAAGCGCCAAACCCGCTCCTGTAAAGGAGTGGGTTTTTATTTGCTCAGATATGGAACGTTACTTTCCTATGGATGGAGGAAATATAAGTCTCTGCCAAAGGCAGAGAAGTTTGGCATTTTCAGGCAAGGTTACAAAGGAACAACAATCCCGACAACGCTCGGGAGAAGTTATCTCCTGGAGGTACCACTTAAAGCGCCAAACCCGCTCCTGCAAAGGAGTGGGTTTTTTATTTCCTCAGATAGGGAAAGTTTACTTTCCTATGGATAGAGGAAATAAAAGTTTTAAGTTTCATGCCTGTGTTTGGTATACTTCTTTCTAATTAGACCCGCAATAAGATTCCATTTATGGATCAAAACTAATTCTGTAGTTTGTAAATAACATAAGGTGCCAGAGTGATCCAAATTAGAACAACAATCCAAACGCGTCCTTCAAATATATTATAGTCGTTTAAAAGTCTGCGCCAGGAATGACCAGCTATATAATGTCCAAATAAAAATTCAAACACAACAGTTAGAACAAGCCAGAATAATCCAATATCAAATGCTTGTTGAGCTGAATTAGGTTTCCAGATTCTAAAAATAATTAATATGTAAATGCCAAATAGTATAACCAAGGTTGCAGTTGAGGCATGATGAGCATTTAATTCCTTAAGTCGCTTTGCAAAGAACTTCTCACGCATCAATCCGTTCGCAATTGCGATAAAAACCATAGGCACCCAGGCTATAAAATATTTCAACATAATTATGCTCTTTCCAATTCTAAACTGTGATACAACAGTAAATCCGAATTTAGCTCAATTAATTATAAATTCAAACCACTAAACTTTCAAATATACCATTCCAAACAGGCACCACATTACTTATAATTCAGGCATGACCACCATGATATATACCCTTGTAGCCTTAAAAGGTATTCTTATCCGGAAAATTTTTGCGATAAAGAGGTATATTAGTACGCATATAACGAGTTACCACACATTAGATAAATTAGCAAGACATAATATGAAAGATCCAATAGTCAATTTTTTATCTAAATATATAGAGCTAACGAATGAAGAAATTGATATTCTTTCAAATCAAAACTTTATACAGTCTTATAAAAAAGGAACCATTCTATTGTCTGAAGGACAAATAGCCAAGGAGTGTTATTTTATTCTCCAGGGATGTGTAAGCAGCTATTATCTGGTAAATGGCGATATTAAGATCACGGATTTCTTTACCGAACAACAACCGATTACCCCCGTGAGTTACACCACTAAAAAACCTTCGGAATACTTCTTAGAATGTTTGGAAGATTGCATTATTTCCATCGGTACTCCTGAAAGCAGTGCGGAACTTCTTAGAAAACTACCCAGGCTTGCTGCTTTGGGTTCCCATATCATGGAAGATCAATTGGCAAACCAACGGATGAAGTACGATGAGTTTATCAAACTGACTCCGGAAGAGCGTTACCAAAACCTACAAAAAACATCTCCGGACCTTCTGAACCGTGTGCCACAGTACCTCATCGCCAGTTATCTGGGTATAAAGCCGGAATCCCTGAGCCGCATCCGCAAACGGTTATATAACTAATCTTTTTTTTTCTTTTTTTAGTCATTTTGCCTAAGTAATTGGCTGTGGTTTGATTTCTTAACCCAGGTCAATGAAAAGCGAGGTTACTACTCCGAGATTTGCACAGTAAAAAATAATAATTCTGTTAAATCTTTCATTGTTATGAACCATTTTTTAAAAAGTCAATTATCAAGATATGGCAACAATGCCAGCATTGTTAAATATGTATGCATAGTATTATTAGCGTCTTCGGTTCTAAATAGTTGTTCCACCTATAGAATCAATCGATTAAAGAACAAAAGCTATAAAGAATGGAAAGCCTATCAATGGAATGAGATGAAAAGAAGTGCCGACAAGCAGGGTGCAGAATGGATCATTCATTCCAGGAAAGTAGAAGGAACGAATTTATTGGAGTATAAAATTGAAGGTGAGATAGCATCAACTCCAGAGGCCTGTGTCGCAGCATTCTGGCAACATATTCACCACCAGGCCGATGATATCAATAAGTATCCCACCTACGACATCATGGATGAATCCGACAGCAGCTTTTTAACCTATGTCATTCATAACGAACCATTTCCATTCAAAGACACAGAAATGAGCGTAAGGTATTTATTCTCTAATTATAAAGAGTGTGACAAAGAGGTAAGATGGAATGAAGCATGGGATGAAAATTCAGTGCCACCTTCTAAAAAATTGAACCGGGTGGAAACATTCAGAGGCTCCTGGAATTTCTCGGCAGTTTCTGAGAATCATACTAAAGCTGTGAATATTGTTCAATTTGATGCCAAGAAAATGCCCAAATGGCTGGTTAACCCAATGGTGACGAAATTTCTGAAAAAAGGATTCGAAAACATAAAACAAACAACATCAAAGTAAAACCTTAAATAATCTCGAACATGATAGCGAAAAAAATCAAACCTCAGACCCTGTTGTCCACTTTATGGATATTTATACTCCTCAATATGGTTTTCAGAGATCTACATCAATTGGGTAAAAAAAGTTTTTTAGAAGAAATAATGACCGGAGTGGTCAATGGAGTCGAGATCACCGATGAACTTATGCTGATCGGTGGTTTTTTAGCAGAAATACCCATTTTAATGGTGCTGCTATCCAGGATATTGAGCAACAAAGTCAATAAATGGGCAAACATCATTGCCAGTATAATCACCATGCTGGTATTATTTAGTGGCCTGGCATCAGCCGATATGGACGATGTGTTCTTTATGATCATTGAAGCCGCAGCCTTTGTGGTGATCATCGTCACTGCCTGGAAGTTGCCGTCTGCTGGTAAAATTCCTGCTAACGCCTAAATGAAAAAAATGAAAGCAGTTGTTTGTACACAATATGGACCTCCGGAGGTGCTCAATATCGCAGAGATCGAAAAACCGGTTCCAAAAGATAATGAAGTACTGGTGAAGGTGTATGCCACTACCGTTTCCGCTGCGGACTATCGGGTACGGAGCTTTAACGTTCCTACTTCTTTCTGGCTTCCCGCCAGGCTGGCACTAGGTCTTAGAAAGCCTAGAAAGTCTGTTCTGGGGATGGAACTCTCCGGGGAAATAGAAGCAGTCGGAAAAGATGTTAAGACCTTCAAAAAAGGAGATAAGATTTTTGCAGCTACGCTTCAAACTTTCGGTGGCTACGCAGAATATACCTGTTTAGCTGAAGATGGGCCCATCGCCATAAAACCAACGGGACTCTCTTATGAAGAAGCTGCCGCGGTTCCTATCGGAGCACGAACGGCATTTCATTATCTTAAAACCATTGCAGCAATAAAACCGGAACAAAGAGTGCTCATATACGGAGCTTCCGGGAGTGTTGGAACTTATGCGGTTCAATTGGCTAAATACTTTGGTGCGGAAGTTACCGGTGTTTGCAGCACCACTAATATGGAGATGGTGAAATCACTTGGAGCTGATAAAGTGATTGATTATACGAAACAGTAGATAAATGCCCATTCGAGGCGTGTAAGGAAGCTTTACGAAAAAACGGCACATATCTGAATATTGGTAGGCCCTTGCCAAGTCTTCAAATGATTTGGGCTTCAATAACCTCTGGAATTAAGGTTGCGGTAGGAAAAAATGCACCCGAGACAGCGGAAGCATTGTTCTTTATGAAAAGTATCATCGGGCAGGGAAAACTTAAACCGGTCATCGATCGAACTTTTTCTATCGATCAGATTGTAGAAGCGCATCGATATGCTGACAAAGGGCATAAAAAAGGAAATGTCGTGATTTCAGTACATTGATAAACGTGTAGTAACAGCGTATATAACCCATGCCAGCGTTTTTACACGAAAAATCATTAGCTTTAATTAAATAATTTTTCGTGTAACTCAGTGTGACACATAAGCTGGCACGAGTCATATACGAGACCGTCATATTCAAATTCCAAAAAGCCCTATGAGCGGAACGTTTTTTAGGACTTTTCTAATTTTTCTCTTAGCACTTGCATATCATCAGACACTTTTCTCTCAATTACTTTTGCGTAAATCTGTGTGGTGGTCAGTTTCCTGTGCCCCAGCATTTTGGAAATGGTTTCAATAGGCACTCCATTGGTCAGAGTGACCGTCGTAGCAAATGTATGTCTGGCCATATGAAAAGTAAGGTTCTTTTTGATTTTGGCTAATTGTGCTACATCCTTTAGATAGGCATTGATTTTTTGATTAGATATCCTTGGGAACAACGTGCCATTAATCAATGATCGTTTGTCGTACTTGTAACGTTCAATTATTACCAATGCTTTAGCAAGTAAGGGTATTTTAACTGAGTTTCTGGTTTTTTGCCTTTCGGTCACTATCCAATTGGTTTTATCCATCCCTAGCACCAAACTTTCATTGGTCAATAGCATTAAATCTATATAGCTGATTCCTGTATAACAGCTGAACACGAATAAATCCCTCACCGTTTTTAATCGAAGTGATTCAATATGCAGCTCTTCTATACGTTCCAATTCTTCAGAAGTAAGGAAACCACGATGCGTTGGGGTTAGTTTTTGCTTGAATTTACTAAAAGGGTCATGGTCAAGCCATTCAATTTGATACGCCAGGGTAATCATCCGACGTAATCGCTGTATATGCTTCATTACAGCATTATTCCCTATTCGATTCTGATAATGGCGAGGCTTGTAATTTCGAAGGAAGCTTTCAAAATTCAGGATAAACTTATAGTCAAGCTCTGAAAGTTCAATGTCATCCGCCTTATACTTTTTCTTCACAAAAAGCAGAATGTACTTTTGACTTGTTAGGTATAGCCTAGATGTATTTCCGTGGAGCTTGTTGAACATATTGGTGTTGTGGTACTGGATAATGTTTCTTAAAGTATAACGCTCAGTCTTGTGGTCACCAATAAACTTTGATTTTATGGCTTGAGGTGTAATTCGCTCATCTTCGGCTCTTAACTCCTGGTAGCATTGAAATAGTTTCGAATATACCTCATCTAGATATTGGTTGAAATCCCTGGTTTTTTTGCCCGTCCCCCTAACTCGTTGTTTTTGTGGATTCCATAACCTTATATCAACCCTTCTCTTAAGGCTAATATTAAGCTTTTTCTTGTCAACAGTAATTCTTACATAGACAGGTGCCAGGTTGTAGTTGATTCTCTTGGCGTATATCCAGAACAGGATAGAAAATGTAGAAGAAGTGCGCATAACGTTCGTCTCTTAATTAAACTTAGTTTAGGACGAAAGTCAAATCACCTGCTAGTCGTTTATTTAACAGTCTAAGAAAGACTAGCTTTAAAATACGAAAACATTTGGTTAAAAATGTTGACGATTTGTGAACTCAAATGAATGGTTTCAAATGATATCATTTGATATCGAAAAATCGTAAATCACTGTAAATCAATAAGTTTTAAGATTTTTGAAAGGCCTTCAAATGTTAAAAAGTAGCCCCGGCAAGAATCGAACTTGCATCTAAAGTTTAGGAAACTTCTATTCTATCCATTGAACTACGGGGCCAATTGAATAATTGGACCGCGAATTTAAGAATACTTTTTAAAAAGTCGTTCACCTATCTCAGGATACTTGACCAAATT
>NZ_CAMYIP010000157.1:0-27453 GCF_947258525.1 uncultured Eudoraea sp. | reverse complement strand
AATTTAAGAATACTTTTTAAAAAGTCGTTCACCTATCTCAGGATACTTGACCAAATTCTCGATATAAATTCTACTCTTCATTCTCTTGATATGCCTTTCAATTTTTGAGGCTATACCTGGATTGCCAACTTCTAAAACAAAATAATATTTCCAGGGAATCAGTCTTCCACCTCGACTATCAATTCGATTTCAACAGCAATATTTCTCGGCAATGATCCCATGCCCACTGCAGCGCGGGCGTGCTTGCCTTTTTCACCCAAAACCTCGACCATCAGGTCTGAAAATCCATTGATTACCTCAGGATGATCGGTGAAATCTTCGGTCGCGTTTACCATGCCCAGTACTTTTACGATCCGCTTAACCCGCGAAAGATCTCCCAACTCGGATTTCAGGACCGCCAATTGGAGGATAGCCACGGCCCTGGCCGCATCATACCCCTGCTCCACACTCAGGTCTTTGCCAAGTTTACCTGTAATAAGATCACCTTCCGGAGTACGCGGACCCTTTCCGGCCAGAAACACAAGTTTACCCGTACGAACCGCATTTACATAATTGGCTACCGGCTCCGACGGCTCTTTGAGCTCAATTCCCAACTCCAACAGCCGTTGCTCCGGACTTTGCTGAGCGCTTAAAACCGTTGCACCGAAAAGAACTGCAATTAACAAACAGGTATATTTTCTGTTTACATATGGGATAGTGAAAAAATTCATTTTTAAAACATTTTGAGATAATGCTTCAAGATAAACATATTTAAGCCGTTTTGAATTTAGCTTTTTATGAATGTCGAAAAGTCCTTAAAAATAAGTTTTAGTTTCGGATCTATATACGATTTACAAAATGGTTTATCGGGATTTTTCCGGTAATAGTTTTGAAAGGTCTCAGCGGAGGTTTTAAATTCCTTAAACCGATAGCTTTTGGTAATCAAAGGTCGGGTAAAATGCTTTTGCAGGTCTAGTAAAATCCTTTTGGCCGCTTCTTGCTGATCTGAGGAAAAAGCATAAATCGCAGAGCGATATCTTTTCCGGAGTTTATGCTCCGAAGTACTGCTGTGCGTTAGCAAATGAACTTCGATAAGTATTTTCAAAGGGATCTGATCCGGTCTGAATTCTACGATAACTCCTTCGTGAAACGCCTCATCCTCCCTGATAGATATCCATCCCTGCCGAACCTTACTTACGCCTTTAAGCGTTTGAAATATGGCTTCTGTACACCAATGACAACTACCACCAAATCCGATTTCCTCCGAGAGCATTTATTGAAGTGCTGAATTATAAACTTCCACTAATCTATGCTCAATTTAGGCAATACTCAATGATTAAACCTTAGGAATTCAAAAATCTCCCTTTATCCAACATAAACGGCAGATACCCTTAAAATCAAAGGCTTTTCTGCACAACAACTTAGACGATTAATCGGACTTGGAATAAAAATAAATTCGATACGTGAAACCTTAACTTCTTACCTAAGCTTTTACAAACCGCAGGAATACGCTGGCCGGTTCATCATCTCCATCGTCATCAAAATCCCATTCTGCCGTATCGGGGCCGCCATTGAGTGTAAAAGTGTTTCCCGCGAGGGTCTCTCCAAAATAGGTTGGATCATCGGGTGGATCGTCGTCGAATTGTATCGCAAAGAACTCCCCGTCTTCAAAATACATCAGTCCAGAAAAGGTCTCCGGCGGTTGGCCCGGAGGGGTAACTGTAAGTGTAAATCGGCCGCTCGATTGTATAACAGCCACTGCTGAACCTCCCTCGGCAATTAAATCGTAGGAACTTGGTTCTGGTACTGGTGGTTCGCCGGAGTAAGAGAATACCAGGTCTGTGGCATTCCAGGTCCCTGCTAATTCACTGATGTTAAAATCCGGGCCCTGAGGTACGATAGCATCTCCATCATCGGAGGAACAGGACCAAAGAAAAATCAGTGTCAGGGAAGACAATAAAAGTTGGACTAGTGTTTTCATAATAATTCGATTTAAAAATTAAAAAAGGCCAAATGTGTATATCCCAATTTAGCCGTCCAATTGCCAACAAACTATAAAGAAAAAGTGCGATTTGAAATGATCAGGATCATGGCACTGTCCGGAACTCCTAAAGTTATCAGATCAATTTCCACGAAAGAAGCATTCCTACGGCTCAAATACTATAAGCATTTTCCCACGGTACGGACATTATTTCTTAAATTGTCGCTTCTTTAATCCACATCAACTAAAAACGAACTCCATGAAAAAATCATTTTTGTTATTACTCTTCTTATGTCTTGTCGCCTGTAAAGAAGAAAAGCCAAAAGAGTTTGCTAATTATTCTATCGATCAATTCTATAAAAACATCAATATTTTTGGCGGGAGCTTTTCACCCGATGAAAGTAAACTACTCGTAAGCAGCAACGAATCGGGTATTTATAATGTCTATGAAATCGATATTGAAAACGGTGATAAAAATCCTATTACTTCCTCAGATACGGAATCGAATTATGCTCAGTCCTATTTTCCCAATGATGAGCGCGTACTGTATACCTTCGACAAAGGGGGGAATGAAAATTATGGCCTTTATATTTCGGAAAACGGTAGCTCAAAAACACTGATCCCCGGGGATAGCGTTCGCAACGGTTTTTTCGGCTGGAGTCGTGATCAGAAAAGCCTTTTTTATAATTCCAATAAACGAAACAGGCAGTTTTTTGATGTATATGAATTATCTCTTTCAGAGATGGACCAGGGTGCTGAAGCCAGTGTTATGTTGTACCAGAACGATGAAGGTCTGGATGCAGGAGAGATTTCTCCA
Source organism: uncultured Eudoraea sp. (assembly GCF_947258525.1). Taxonomy (GTDB): domain Bacteria; phylum Bacteroidota; class Bacteroidia; order Flavobacteriales; family Flavobacteriaceae; genus Eudoraea. Next base: position 24,676 of record NZ_CAMYIP010000157.1, on the reverse strand, counting down.
AACAAACAATATATGGCGCTTACCAAGGCTTCAACCAGTGCAGACGGAAAGATGTATCTCCTGGACAGGTCTACTGGTGATGTTAGCGATATAAGTATTCATGAAGGTGATGCTCAGTACAGTCCTCAGTATTTTAGCCTTGACAATAAATTTCTTTACTACACCACCGATGAAAATTCAGATTTCACCTATCTCGCCCGACGAAACCTCGAATCAGGTCAAGTGGAAAAGATATTTGAGGCCAATTGGGATGTGTGGTATGCCTACGAATCCTGGAACGAAAAATATAGGGTAATTGGAATCAACGAAGACGCCAAGACAAGGGTGCGAATCTTTGATCTGAGTACCGATAAGCAAGTGGCGCTACCAATTTTTGAGGGTGGAAGTATTACTTCCGTAAACATCTCAAAAGGCGAGAAAATGGCCAGGTTAACCGTAAGTACATCGGCCTCGCCCAGCAATTTATATGTATATAATTTTGAAACGGGAGATCTTAAGAAACTCACCGATACCCTAAATCCTGAGATCAACGGCGAGGACCTTGTAGAAGGGCAGGTAGTGCGTTATAAATCGTTCGACGGGCTGGAGATCCCGGCCATTTATTATCAGCCCAAAAATGCAAGCGCCGACAACAAAGTACCCGGCCTGGTATGGGTGCATGGCGGTCCGGGCGGGCAGTCGAGATTAAGTTATTTTGCCCTGATACAATATTTAGTCAACCAGGGGTATGCTATCCTCGCCGTAAACAATAGAGGCAGCACGGGATACGGAAAGGAATTTAACCATATGGACGACAGGAATCACGGAGACAAGGACCTGAAAGACTGTGTGGCTGGGAAGGATTTCTTCGAAAGTACAGGTATAATCGATATGGATAAAGTGGGTATCATAGGCGGGTCCTATGGCGGTTACATGGTGATGGCCGCCATGGCTTTCGAGCCTGATGCCTTTAACCTCGGTGTAAATATCTTCGGGGTCACGAACTGGATCCGCACGTTGCGTTCTATCCCTCCCTATTGGGAAAGCTATAAAAAAGCGCTATACGATGAATTGGGCGACCCTTATTCCAAAGACTCCGTAAGACTCCGTGAAATTTCACCTTTATTCCATACCAAAAATGTAACGAGGCCGCTTATGGTCCTCCAGGGAGCTAATGACGTTCGGGTGCTTCAGGTAGAATCTGATGAAATCGTAGAAGGGGTTAAAGCCAATGGCGTCCCTGTTGAATATGTGATTTTTGATGATGAAGGACATGGTTTTCGCAAGAAAGAAAATGAGATTGAGGGTTATGGAAAGATCAAGTTGTTCCTGGATGAGTATCTGAAAGGAGAATCGGCCAAAGAAGTAATCGATAATGAAAAGATCTGATTCTTAGACATCCATATTTACAAATATTATCAAGTAAATTATTCACTATACCAACTTCAGAAATCAGTCTTATATAGTTTCAGACTGAATTTGGCTGGATAAAACAATCTGAAATCATATTCCGTTATGGCAAAGTTCATTTTAAGCACTCTCATTGCCTGGGCACTGGTAAGTCCAACTTATTTAATCGCACAAAACACCCAGGACACCAGGCTACTGAGTTCACCCGCAGTGAGTAGCGATAAGGTGGCGTTTGTTTATGCAGAAGACCTCTGGATCGCTGACAGGGATGGCTCAAATCCAAGACGCCTCACCATAGATGAAGGCGTAGAGACCAATCCTGTATTCTCACCAGACGGATCTTTAATTGCTTTTAGCGCCGAGTACGACGGCAATACAGATGTTTTTGTAATTCCATCAACAGGTGGGATTCCCAAAAGGCTCACCTGGCACCCTTCCTGGGATATTGTCAGGGATTTTACTCCTGATGGCAAAAGTATTCTTTTCAATTCCAGGCGGACCAACCACACCAACCGTCATGCAAAATTATATACGGTATCTGTTGAGGGTGGCAGACCTGAAGAACTGGATATTCCACATGGATTTCGTGCGGCATATTCAGACGATGGGAAATATATAGCCTATAATCCGCTCTATGAAGTTTTTAATCAATGGAAGAATTATCGTGGAGGGACCCAATCGCGTATTTGGATTTATGATACCACAAGCCAGGAAGTAACAGAGGTCCCAAAACCGGTCACCGGGGGAAATGATGCCCATCCGCAATGGATCGGACAGAAGATCTACTTCCGCAGCGACCGAAACGGGGAATTCAATCTTTTTGTGTACGATATGCCAAGCGGGGAAACCCGACAACTCACACAGTATGAAGACTTTCCTATACTAAGCCTGTCGGCCAACGGAAACGATCTGGTTTATGAACAGGCAGGGTATCTGCATCTATACGATCCGGCAAGTACGCTAAGCAGTAAACTCACCATTGGTATTGCCACCGACTTGCTCGAAATGCGGAGTCGGTATGTCTCCGGCGCCGACTATATCAGGAGTGCCGCCATATCACCATCAGGTGCACGGGCATTATTCGATTTCAGGGGTGATGTTGTTACTGTTCCTGCAGAAAAAGGCGACATAGATTATCTTACAGGCACTACCGGTGTACATGAAACGTTTCCAACATGGTCCCCTGACGGAAAGTTTATATCTTATTTTTCAGATGCATCCGGTGAGTATTCATTGCATTTGAAATCCACCGAAACCGGATTGGTAAACAAAATACCCCTTACAGGTACAGGGTTCTATGCTTATTTACACTGGTCTCCCGATAGCAAGAAAATGGCCTTTGTAGACAATGGCAGAAGTCTTTATGTATTGGATGTCGGTTCAAAGGCTATCGAAAAGATAGCATCTGATGAGCTTTATATTCCCGGGGCATACCGGGATCTCTTCGGTTCATGGTCGCACGATTCCAAGTGGGTAGCCTATACCGTGGTCACCGAGACCAATTTCAGGCGGGCCTATGCCTATTCTATAGATCAGAAAAAATCATATGCATTCTCCGACGGACTTTCGGATGTAAGGGAGCCCAAATTCGATCCCAGTGGCAAATATCTTTATATGATCGCATCTACCGACGCTGGTCCCGTGGTGAATTGGTTCGATCAGTCGAATCAGGATATGGAATCGACCAATGCCATCTATTTGATCACCCTGCAGAAAGACCTTGTATCTCCCCTGGCAAAGGAAAATGATGAGGAAGAAATAAAAGAGGAAACTTCGTCTTCGGCCGACAATAAAAAAGGGAAGAACAAAAAGGAAGATGAGGATGAAAAACCAAAAGCGAATGTGAAAATTGATTGGGCAGGTATCCAGAACAGGATTATCGATCTGCCGATATCTTATGGTTCTTACTATAGCCTATCCAGTCCGGAAGAAGGCAAGATCTATTATATGTCTTTCAAATCTCATAGCGGTTATTCGAGTCCGCAGCAATTAAAAATGTTCGATTTGGAAGAGCGTGAAGAAAAGGATATTCTGCAGACCAATGAGTATATGATCTCCTCGGATGGAAAGAAAATGCTTTTACGTAAAGGTCAGGATTGGAGCGTAGCGGAAGTGGGGAAAGAGCCCGAGAACGGAGGTTTAAATATGGGTGCGATTGAAGTAAAGATCGATCCGGTAAAAGAATGGGAGAACATCTTTCATGAGGCATGGCGTGTAAACCGCGACTATTTTTATGACCCGGGCATGCATGGGGTTGACTGGACTGCTGCGAAGGAAAAATACAAAGTATTCCTCCCCGATGTGGTTTGCAAAAACGACCTTTACAGAGTTCTGCAATGGATGTGCAGTGAATTGGCCGTGGGCCATCACTTTATATTGAGTGATGGGGATGAGTTACATAGCCCGGATGAAGTAAACGTAGGATTACTAGGCGCAGATTATGAGCTTAATGAAAATAGATACCGGTTTGCCAAGATCTTTGGTGGACTCAACTGGAATCCGAAACTTCGCTCGCCATTAACGGAGCCAGGGGTGAATGTAAAAATTGGGGAATACCTGCTAGCTGTAGACGGGAAGGAAGTAACCGCAGACTTGAATCTATTTAGCTTTTTTGAGAATAAGGCCGGTAAGATCGTTAAGTTGAAGGTTGGGCCTAATTCCAGTGGGCAAGGATCCCGGGAGGTAAAGGTGGTTCCCGTTGCCGATGAACGATCCCTGAGGAACAGAGACTGGATCGAAGGGAATATTAAAAAGGTAGACGAAGCCACCAATGGTGAGGTTGCCTATGTTTATGTTCCCAATACGGCTTCAGCAGGGCATGAATATTTTAAACGCTATTTCTTCCCGCAGGTAAATAAAAAGGCGGTAATTATCGATGAGCGCTATAATGGCGGTGGTCAATTAGCCGACTATTATATCGATATCCTTCGAAGGCCATATCAGTCGAGTTGGAATTTCCGTTATGGCAAAGACCTCAATGCCCCAAGTGGATCTATATTGGGTCCCAAAGTGATGATCATCGACGAAACCGCCGGATCGGGGGGCGACTATCTTCCCTGGATGTTCCGGAAATACGGGCTGGGGAAAATTGTTGGTAAAACCACCTGGGGAGGACTGGTAGGAATCCTGGGATATCCTGAATATATAGACGGGGGCAGCATTACTGCGCCTAATGTAGCCTTCTATAATGAAGAAGGTTTTAGGATTGAAAACGAAGGGGTGGCACCAGATATCGAGGTGGAACAATGGCCTAAGGAAGTAATCGCAGGGAAAGATCCTCAGCTGGAAAAAGCGATTGAGGTAATCTTGGAGGAACTGAAGAACAATCCTACAAAGTATCCGAAACGTCCGGAATATCCGGTGCGGGTGCGAACTAATGAATAAATTGTTTTTTCGCAGGCCAAACTAATCTTGTCGTAGAAGGTAAAGCATATTTGTGAGACCAATGAGCGACTGTTGAATACAGGTATTTCATTGTAACTGGAATATTCGGCCACTTACTCATGAAACAGCGCCATTTGCTCTCAATAATCTGCCATCTGATCATTTTAGCTTAAAAGAATCGGGTTTATTTGTTTTATTGATTCTGGCTTGACGAGGGAATAATCCTGATGATGGGTATTTATTTCATTTGAAATGAGCTTCACTTGCCATAAATTGAAACTATGAAAACAGTTTTGGTCCCGTTTTTCTTTGTCATCTTATCTCTTGTATCTCCCAATGATTGTATTGCACAGGACCGCAAACTTATTGATAGCCTGAAGCTGGTGGTACAACAAGCTCCTTCTGACACCATAAGAATTAAGGCATATAAGGATTTAAGCTGGGCGTATGCTACTACCCGTAAAAAGTTGGATACGGCCACAATGTATGCCGATACCATCTACAGTCTCTCTAATCAAATCAACTATGGAGAAGGCGTGGCATTATCGCACTTCTATTATGGAGTGATCAATCGGTTTAAGGGTAATTATTATCAGGGTATTGATCATATCGAAAAATATGTTTCTTATTATCAACATAAAGGGGATAGTTCAAGAATGGCATCAGGACTCTTTCAATTTGCGGTTATGCAAGGGCATTTAGGGGATTATAAAAAAAGTCTGGATGCCCAATACCGTATATACAATATCCATAAAAGTGACAATTATACGAAGGGTATGGCCTTTACTGTACAGTCAATTGGTCATATTCAGCGAAAAATGGATAAGCATCAAGAAGCAATTGCATCGTATGAAGCATCTGTTTCGCTAAATACCAGAATCAACGATCTGAGCGGGACATGGCAGAGTTTAATGAGCCTGGGGAATACCTATGCTGAGATAAACAACTTTAACCAGGCAGAGGCTTATCTGGTTGAAGCGATGGTCTACGCCAAAAAAGCGGATGACCTTTATGGTATCGCTTTTATTAATGAGAATTTGGGAAACTTAAATAACAAGACAGACGACCACATAAAGGCCTTGCAATTTCATAAGAAAGCACTCGAAATACGGAATACTCTCCCTTCTAAAAAAGACAAAGCTTTGAGTCAGTATCATGTTGGAAAGACCTATCTGGCGTTGGGAAATACAGATAAATCCAAAAGCTATATCACTAAAAGTCTGATGCTAGCGGAAGAAATGAATGTCAAGCCTCTACTCCTGGATAATTATAAATCTATGGTCGATCTCTATGAGTTTGAAAATAATTCCAGCGAAGCTTTTAAATACCTGAAGCTATATACTGAGATCAAGGATTCTTTGTTTAATTCTGAGAAAAATAAACAACTGGTTGAAATTGAGACCAAATACCAATCGGCGCAGAAAGATCAGGAAATAGAACTGCTTAAAAAGGAAAATGAACTAAGGGAAAAGGAGGCTCAACGGCAGGATATAGTTAAAAAGGCAATTCTGATTAGTGCCATACTTATTTTGCTTCTGGCAGGAATGCTTATTTATATTCTTCGGCAGAAATTAAAAAACCAGAAAGCCATAAATGCAAAAGATGAGGAAATTAAAATTTCGAATTTTAGAGAACAGTTGGGTACTTTAGAAATGAAGGCTTTGCGAGCACAGATGAATCCGCATTTTTTATTTAATTGTATGAACTCCATTAACAAAATGATCTTAAGCGAAGATCATGATAATGCGAGCAGGTACCTGACTAAATTTTCAAAACTTATTAGGCTAATGCTCGAGAATTCAGAGCATCAGGATGTATCATTACAAGATGAGTTGGAAATGCTTAAAGCCTACATTGAATTGGAAATCATCCGATTCAAGGGAAAAATCAAATATTCAATCCACCTCGATGAAAATCTGGAAAGTGAATCGATCCTTATCCCTTCCATGATACTACAGCCATTTGTGGAAAATGCTATCTGGCATGGTTTGCTCCCAAAGGATGAGGCTGGTCTAATTGAAATAAAAATCAAAGAAAATGAAGACTATCTTCAATGCAGCATCACCGATAGCGGTATCGGCAGAAAAGCATCGATGGAACTAAAAAAAGACAGTAAGCATAAAAAGAAATCCATGGGAATCAAGATTACCAGCGAAAGGCTTAAACTGTTAACCCAGGAAAAGATTAAAGAAGTTATCAGTATTATCGATTTAAAAGACCAAAACAACAATGCAATAGGTACCCGGGTAAATATTCTCATACCGATATCTTAATTTTATAGTCTATGATCAAGGCCATTATAATCGATGATGAAGAGGATGCCAGGGAAGGATTAAAACTTACTATTGAAAAATCCTGTCCGAAAGTTCAAATTATGGCCCTGTGCGAGACTCCGGAAATTGGAATTGAAAAAATTAATGCCCTACGTCCTGAACTTGTTTTTCTGGATGTGCAAATGCCGAGATTGTCAGGTTTTGATCTATTGGAAAGGTTTGAGACCATAAATTTTGAAGTCATTTTTACCACTGCCTTTGATAAATATGCCATCAAAGCGATAAAATTTAGTGCCTTAGATTATTTGTTAAAACCTGTAGATGTAGATGAACTGGTTGAGGCCGTTCTGAAGATAAAAGAAAAACAAAAAAATAAAACGGCTCATTTTAAATCCTTATTGAGCAATGTAAAGTACAATTCGGAAAATCAACGACGCTTGGCGATCCCTTCCGAGAATGAAATCATCCTTCAAAAAACAGCGGATATTGTCTATTGCGAAGCCGATGGAAATTATACCATTTTACATTTAGCTGACGACAAAAAACTAACCGTTGCAAAAACTTTAAAGGAGTTTGAAAATATATTGCCCGAATCGGACTTTTGCAGAATACACCATTCGACCCTGGTGAATTTAGCTCATGTTACTAAATATGTGAAAGGCGAAGGCGGATATGTTATGGTCAGCGGCCGCCGTCATTTGGATGTGTCGCGCAGAAAAAAAGACAATTTAATGCAGGCCTTAAAAAAAATCTGATACCGCTTAATAAACCTATTTTCCCACTTATAGCTGCTTGCTTACCACTTACTAAATAATGGTGGTAGCTGAATTTTTACAGATTTAACTTTAGATATAACTTAAAATTAGTATCATGAAAAAGTTAATCTGTAAAATTCGAAATTTCCCGCTCTTGTTTCTGGTAATCTCTGTTCTATTTGTCTCATGTAAGAAAGACGATGATATGCAGGAAGAACCTGATAGTTCCGATATCCCCGAAAGCCCGGAGGTTCAATCTGTGGACCCCGATAAAGCAACAGCCAGTCTCATTTTCGATAATATGAAGGTGGTGAGTGGCTCCCCGCCCGAATCCAAGTTTTCGAGTAAAGGCACAGCTATAAGTCCAATAGATCTGAAAATAGATTCAGATACAATTTTTTGGACGCCCGGTATAGTTAAACGCATAAAAATTCTAAAGCCGGAGAATACAATACTAAATTTTGGGGTCAGGGTGTTTGTCCCCGGTGCCAGTTCGTATATTGAAACCACCCTGCGTGAAGAAGAAGAAACCGACGAGATCGGTATACTCTATTTTAAGTTCGTCTCGAGCAACTGGGTTTTACCGGTGACTTTTCCATTGACGATCTCACCTCTCGACGAAGAGGGAAATATAGTGGATAGATTTGAAATTCCTGTGAAAATTGAAAAGCCGCTTGAAGAGGGATACGGAAGCGGAAGTGATTGCAATCTCGATCTTGAAAACACTTTTTGGGAATGGATATCCTATAATCAAGAAAATCCTCCATTTTTTAGCGCGCCGATGTATCCGCATATCCAACCCGGTACAACCTTTGGGTGTTGTATTGACGGGATAAGTTCACCAGGTAGCGTCTGTACGAATACCAGTGATAACAGACCCTTAGATTACGAAATTATCTTTATGCGCCCGTTGATATTTATGACCTTTATAGATGATTCTGAAGTCAATATTGCCGGGCAGGTATATTCACAAAATCTCGATCCTTCTACCAGTGATTACTGTTCAAATACACCAGGATATTCCGAAAGCAATTCAGTTGCGGGCAAGAGAGGAGACTATATAGTAAATACTGATTGCAGTATAACCCTTGAGAATCTTCAGGACGACGGCGGTAATGGAAATCTGCTGGACGACCCAACCAGATATATCGGTGGGGGGCCATTTATTAAATATACACTGATAAGTGATCATTTTATGAAACAAACCATCACCAGCAGCGGAAATCCGGACGGAGGCCGGAGTCTGGAAGGTTTTGGAAATATGTATGAAAGAAGGGAAGATCTCAGCAACGGCAGTTTATGGTATGATTAGTTCGACTCCAGTATTAAAGTTAAGCTCTAAAAACCCATGCTTCAGGCATGGGTTTTTAGCTGATGTAAAAGGCAAAGCGTAGCCGAGGAGTTTATTTGAAGATTGATTAAGTGAAGATTTAATTTTGCCTACTTTTAATCATGACCAAACCATCCATTCAACTTCTTAAAACCAACACACCATACCATTCATGAAAAATCTTCCAAATGCATTTACCCTTATGCTCGGCATCATCTGCCTGACATTCGGGGCTACTTTTGTGATTCCGATGGGCAGCTATACACGTATAACCGACCAGGTTAGCGGCAAAACGACCGTAGTGAACGGTTCCTACCAACAGATCGACGGGGAAGCGCTCGATTTTTTTGACCTCTTACTCATAATACCCGAGGGCCTTATCAGCAGGGCAGACCTAATCGTGCTGATTTTTCTGCTCGGCGGCTGCTTCTACATCGTGGAAAAAACCGGGGCCATGGGGCAGGGATTGCAATGGGTTGTAGACCAACTGAAAGGACGTGATTGGATTGCCCTGGTGTTGGTATCAGTTATTTTTGCCACTGGTGGTGCCACCATTGGGATGCAGGAAGAATTTATCGCATTAACCCCATTGTTAATCGCTTTTAGCCGATCCCTCGGCTATAATGCTTTTGTAGCCATAGGAATGAGCTTCGGTGCTGCGGTCTTAGGCTCTGCTTTTAGCCCGATGAATCCTTTTGCAGTTGTACTGGCACAAAAGGAAGCCGATTTACCATTGCTTTCAGGTCTGGAATTCAGAGTTGTGTTTTTGATTATTGCATTAGTCGCTTACATACTTTTCCTTTGGCTGTATGCCAGGGCAAATCCTGAAGACAAAAAACCGATGAATGCACCTGGAGAAACTATTTCTGTGAGGAGTATTCTGATATTACTACTGGTAGGCCTAACCTTTGGTGTAGTTACCTATGGATTACTCCTTCTGGATTGGGGTTTTAATGAGATTTCGGCCTGCTTTTTTTTATTGGGTATACTAACTGGACTACTGGCACGCTTGGGGATTAACCGTACAGGTTTTATGTATGTGGAAGGTATGAAAGAAATGACCTATGCGGTACTTATTCTGGGGCTTGCGAGTTGCATCCCGCTTCTCCTTGAAAAGGGGCAGATTCTCGATACTGTAATTCATATGGCGTTCAGACCGATGGAAGGCCTTCCGCCCAGTTTGTCTGCCCTGGGAATGATGGGCAGCCAGGCACTGCTTCACTTTCCAATTATGAGTTATTCCGCTCAGGCATTGATGACGATGCCCGTACTGATCCCACTATCGGATCTTGTTGGTGTATCTCGCCAGGTCTGTGTACTGGCATATCAGTATGGAGCGGTAAATATGGACATGCTGGTTCCTACCAATGGTGCATTAATGGCCATTCTGGCCGTGGCGGGTATTTCGTTTGATCAATGGCTAAAATTTGTTTGGAAACCCTTACTGCTATGTTTTGCAGCAGGTGTATTGGCTATACTTACCGGAATATATATAGGATTTTAGTGAAACGGATCCAATAAAGATCAGGAGAGGGATTCTCACTTAATTATATGGCGAAACGCCTTAAGATGACCTAAATCCATTTTTTTTACAAGCTAGTCTGACAATATTTATTGAAACCAGAATTGAATTTGGTGGTATATGGGAATCCTATATTCTATTCTATTTGCAAATTGTAATTATGAAGTAGCTCTGGCCAGGATTTTTCGTTGATCTTACGCACCAAAAGTGGGTTGATCCATTCCAGATGTTCACTATCCTTCGGCAGGAAAAAGCTTTTGTATTGCTGATGGAAATTAACGGGAAGTATAAACACTTTGCCTTTAAGTTGCTTCTCCCCAACCAGGTACTCCAGAACAGTTTTATCAAATACCAGCACCTCCAGTTTTCGGGACGATAGGTACAAATCAAGTAGTGCGCTTTCAACATCGTCGTATAATATCAAATCCTGGATATCATTTTGCCCCAAGAAGTTGGCCCCACTGGAACCATGAACACTGCCAATGTTTTTTGTGTTGCGTAAATCCTGGAGATCTTCAATGTTTCTCACCAGCGAATTCACGGTAAGTGTTGAAGCCACCGTTGCAGTAAATCCAGAGATTATTAAAATTGCAGAAAACATCCAGATCATAGCTATAGCCCGGCCTGCCCTCGTCTTTGGGGCCTTGTCGCCATAGCCTACGGTAGTCATGGTAACGGCAGACCACCAGAAACCATCGAACAAGCCAGTAATTCCCGGCCGGAACTGACGACGATTATGCCTGCGTTCTACCAGCCATAGAACCGTGCCAAAAACAAATATTGTCAGGACCAACAGCAACAATATCCTCAGAAATCTCACTGAAAAAAAGTTGCTCAGAAAAACTTTTGTCTGACTTTGTTGGGTAATAGAGGTTGCCACCCCAATAACTGAGACGTAAAATGGTTGTGTGACATCAAAAAGCGTTAATCTGATTTCATCAACATGAATCGGATTAATAGAAATATCAATTTCTTTAAAATCGAGCGCCCTCAGTAAGCCCAGATGATCATTAAATTCAACCAACTCAAAGTTAACATTTGCCTCTTCGGCAATACTATTCCATAAATCAAGGCTTAAACCCGTGAATTCATCGTCAGATTTTATCACAAAAGGAGGTTCGTGGACCACCCCTACCTTCAGTGTTTCTGTAACCTGCCCTAGCCCTAGTAAAGGGATCAAAATCAATATAATGAGACAGATGCGATTCATTTCAATTTTATACGATTTGTTCTAAATAGGCAGCAAAAATTTGAAAAGTCTTACGTGCGTACTCGTCAAATATTTCTTCCTGATCGGCATATACGGTAAATATAGCTTCGTGATTCTTGATATAAAATGGTACACTGATAGCAGCCTTGTAACCTTCAATTCTGGGATCCTTTTTCTCCAGGAAGGCTACAGTATCTTTTGATAACCGATTGAAAATAAAAGCTTTTGCATTGGTAATACAATAAGCTGCAAGAGAAGAACCAGGATCAAAAGGAACTTTTGCTGATGTAAATCCTCTGACTCGCTCCGAGTATCCCTCAAATTCAATATTCTTCCCTCTATGAACGCCAATTTCAAAAGCTACTACCCCTGGCAACTTTGCTAAATCCAGGGATATGGTTTCCATAATTATCTCCCATTTTGTATTTGGATCAATTTTCGAAACTAAACGGAGCATGATCTCCAGCACCAGGAGGTTGGCCTTCTTTTCCCTTTGTTTCAGCTTCATTTCTTCGCGAACCTTTACAAGATCGGCTTCATGTCTAAAAACTTCATCCTTCTTTGCTTCCAGACCTTGATTCAAGCTGTTCAGAATCAACTTAAACCTGCGTTTTTGGGACCAAAAAATGAAAGCTATCATAAATATGAGAGACAAAACCAGGGTCCATAGAAATATCTTGCTTTTATACCAGAACTCTACTACTGAAATATTTATTAACCTGGGCTCACTCCATAAAAAGGCTCCTTCCTTTTTTGCTCTTAACGCCAGAGTATGGCTGCCTGGTAATAATCCTTTTAAATTAAGTGTGGTTTCAGAACTGGAAGAAGACCATTCGGAATTATTGATTTGATATTGGAAAAAAGTTCTGAATCCCTGGAAGGAGGGGGCAATATATTCTATATCTATTTCCTGGTCCGGATCGATACGCAAATTTTCCTCTTTGATCGACTGTTCATCAACGTTTATTGAAATTATCCATGGCATATTACTTTTTCCAGGCATTGGATTGGCGTCATATGAATATACCATACCTTCTGAAGACCCTATCCATAGCCGACCGTCTTTATCAGATTCTAAGCATCTGTATGTCATTACCTTACTTGGTAGACCACTTTCTTCCTGCATGACTATGATTTGACCGTCTTTATACAGCAGTACTCCCTCTGTATCAAAAGAAACCCATATGCTTCCATCGGCTGCATGCGCTACAGCTTTCAATTCTTTATTGCTGTACCCTGGTCCCAGATCTATCTTTGTCACCCTATCCATATCATAACGTAGTAACCCATCTGTGGATGCCAGCCAGATAACCCCCATTTCATCTACCGTAAAATCATGAACCTGAAAATTAGGGCCTACATAGAAATCTAAAGGAGTACTCAGATTTACAAATCTGTCTTTCTGCGGATAATAGCGGTACAGGTAGGAATCTATTCCTATGCCCGAGGCATAAATAGGCCCATTTTTTGTTTCTTTAAGACATATAATTCGGTTTTCAAGTCCTTTCTCAGGACCATATTCTTTAAATGTTCCATTGGGCAATACACATCCAATACCCACTAAAGGCTTATCCCTGGGAGCCTGGGCTACCCATAGCCTATCGTTTCGATCCCCTGCCAGATAAAAAATCCCTTCTCCCCTTTCCTCCAGATCAATTGTACGGACTCTTTGCCCTTGTTGATTGAGTTCAAATAGTTTACCGGTACTAGTTCCTGTCCACAAGCTATTTCCATGCGTGGTCAGTGCCGTTATGGTCCCAAGAGAAGACGTGGAAAGCTGTTCGCCCGTATAACCATAATCTGTTCTTTCCACTTTATAAATATCTCCAAAGTTTACAAAGATCTTACCGTTATCTGCAATGGAGATAGCCGTGGTGTTCGCATTGGGTATTGAACCAATACTCTCAAAAAAACGTTTTTGTAATACACCCAGACCCTCAGAGGAACATATCCACAATTTGTTATTGGTATCGATTACTATATTGTGGATATTCTTAAATGGAAGCTTATTTATGGAATGAGGATCGTTGTTGCCAAACACTTCAATAAATTCGGGCGGCTTCCCCGGAGTTCGATCTAAATAATACAGCCCTGTATTTCGTATTCCCAGATAAATGTTTTCCTGATTATCGAGAGCAATGGATGTGACTTCACCAGGGCTGGTTGGGAAAGATTCTCGTCTCACTATTTGCTTGCCGTTAGCAGTTAACTGTATCCTGTAAATCATGTCACTGGCAATCCAGAGTTCACTGCCATTGAATTTCATATCATTAACTAGTGGAAAGTCGGCCATTTTTTTGAGGGACCTTGATACATCATCAAAAGTGTAAAGTGACCCATCGCTGTGGGCAACCCAAAGCTGCCCTGATACCTCACCAAAATGAAGGTCTACTGCGTCTTTTGCAGGATCCCCGGATCTGGCTACCAATAAATTCATAACTCCGGATGATAATTGATGGATCTGCCCACCAGGCTGTCCGACCAGCAAGTCGCCATTTTCCCTCTCGAAAAATATACCAGGATAATATAGCTCCATGTCACCGGGATCTATAGAGGCCTTTTTAAACAAAGAAATTCTTGTTGAATCCAGTCCTGATTGAATCAGGCTAATTCCAGCATCGTGACTCAAAAGTAAACCCTCATCTGTAGGGTGAAAGTATCTTCCATACTGACTCGGGACATATTGGGAAAAATCTTCAAAACGAGTGCCGTCAAAACGAACCGGCCCCGCATCCGTTGCAATCCAAACAAAACCAAGGCTATCCCTGGCTATATACCTCACTTCGTTCGATGGAAGTCCATTGGTGACCGAATACCAGGACACATGCATATTCTGACCTAGCGAAAGCTGGGTCATACAGAGCAATATCAAAAAGAAACAAGCTGTCTTAATCATTGCATCGGTACCAGGGCCTACTGTCTTCTAAAATTATCGCAAATTACTTTCATTCCAGCAGAACTGGTTATTTGCGGTTTTCGTGTTTCACCCAGTCCACTTCCATTACCCATTCACCGGTCATAGGTGAATCTGTGATCTTGGCAAAGTTTAAGATAGCAAACATCGGTTCGGGGTAATTGTCTCCTTCGCCCATATTTCGATAGATCTCTTCACCATCTACCCGATAAACCAGATCGCTCTCTTCCCATTCTACGGAGTACTCGTGATATTCGTCTAAAGTGGCCGGAAAATCCTTTCGAAGGCTCCACCAGTCCCCTTTATCGCATTCGCCCTGACTCTTAATAGCTCCGGTGGTAAAATGATCCTTCTTTACATCCCCGTGGTGTTCAAAAATGTCAATTTCTCCGGAACCGGTCAGCGGCCAGCAGATATTTTCATCGGGCTCCTGAACCGGGGATTCATTATTTTGAGCCCCGAGCAGCCACCAGGCCGGGAACATACTGGCTTCACCATTGCCGTGAAGTTTTAATCTGGCCGTCCATTTACCTTTTACGAATTCCTTCCGATTCTTAGAACAAATACGCCCTGCCACATATTCTGTATCCGGGTGTTGCTCCCCATGCTTATCCAGATTATCGCAGCTCAGCTTTTCTCCGATATTCACCACTTTTAATTTTAGTGTTCCATCACTTACTTCACGAGTTCCAAATTCCCCATCGGGCACATAACACTGTAGTTCGTTGTTTACCCAAATCCGCTGATCCTGCCAGTTTTGTGGATCAAAAGTTTCGAATTCATCGTAGAAGTCTGTTTCCCAGACTTCTACGACGGCAATTTCTGCCTTGTCTTGTTTTTTCTCAGCCATGCGGCAACCAAAGATCAACAAAAATGATATTGCCAGTAAAACGCTAAAAGGTCTCATGATTTCTTCCGTAAATGGTTTACATTAAATTCTATCTAATGTAGTGAATCGAACTTAATTTTTCGATCCAAAAAGATCTTTCCGAAAACTTATTCTAAGAGATAACTTAATTGTGAAGCTAGTGTCAGTGGTAAGAATAACCGAAAGCTGATCGGAAGCCTCTTCTATTAAAATCCGAAGGTATCAATTCGATCAGGTTCAATTTTCGGGATATTATTCTCTTATGATTTTGATATGCTCAGAAAACCAATCCCACCTGATCCTCGTCATAGTATTCAAACCAAAACACAACGATCTTTAAACCAACGACTTATTTATTAATTAAACCTAAATACTATGAAAGTCATTGATAGCGAAATTACCCAATACTGGATTCATTTTCAAGCCGGAAATGATGAGCCCAAGCGTGTTTATCCGCCTGTTATTGTAAAATGTTATGATCATGATGATTTTATTCTACAAATAACTTTTCACCCTGACGGGAAACCTCTTCCTGAGAATCACTACGACGTAAGAAACAAATTGGTTTACCTGCGTTATCCTCTATCCATGTATCACAACATCATTGATACCCTGAGGAATGAAAAACCTATCTATTTCCGATGGACAAGAGAATTGAACATGGGATTCCTGAGAACGGGTAAAGAACCTGTTGGGGAAGGAGAACTTGAAGCTGCTTTTTAAGAAAGGATAGCTTTGATAAGCTGGTAATTATAAAGCCGCTACTATTGGCGGCTTTACTATTTTGGCCCTCTTTAGCTTTAGCCAAAGCTATAATTCAGCACGATTTTGAAATGTAATAATTCGATAAATTTGTTAACTTTTTTATGTTGATAAACTCTTATTTATCTTATTATCAGGTGCTTATATGATTCGTCTTGTAAGTTTTATGATTTTTGTCATAGAATAGTTTTTGGGTTAGTTCCATTTTTGCTTCTCCATTAATAACCTTCTAAATAACTATACATGCCTGTCAAAACTATACCCCAGAAAAGAAAAACCTATTCTCAGGAAGAAGCGTATCAGTCCTGTTTATCTTATTTCAATGGAGATGATTTGGCGGCCAGGGTATGGATGAACAAATATGCCTTGAAAGATTCTGAGGGAGAACTCTATGAGCTTAATCCTAATGACATGCATAGAAGGATCGCCAAAGAAATAGCTCGTGTAGAGCAAAAATATCCAAATCCCCTTAAGGAAGCCGAGATCTTTGATCTGATTAAGAACTTCAAATATATAGTACCTCAGGGAAGTCCCATGGCCGGTATCGGTAATCCATTTCAAATTGCATCATTATCTAATTGTTTTGTGATTGGCAATGAAGGAACTTCTGATTCTTATGGGGGCATTATGAAGATCGACCAGGAACAGGTACAATTAATGAAAAGACGTGGAGGAGTCGGACACGACTTATCCCACATCAGGCCCAAAGGTTCTGCGGTTAAAAACTCAGCGCTGACCTCAACCGGCCTGGTACCATTTATGGAACGCTATTCTAATTCTACACGAGAAGTGGCACAGGATGGCCGGAGGGGAGCTTTAATGTTATCGGTTTCAATTAACCACCCGGATGCGGAAGATTTTATCGATGCTAAAATGGAACAGGGTAAAGTTACCGGTGCCAATGTTTCTGTTCGGATTGATGATGATTTTATGAAAGCTGTTCAAAATAATAATCCGTATGCCCAAAGTTTTCCCATTCATAGCAGCAATCCAAAAATCTCAAAAGAAATTGATGCCAGGGACTTATGGCATAAAATTGTGCACAATGCATGGCAATCAGCAGAACCTGGAATCTTGTTCTGGGATACCATTATAAAAGAGTCGGTACCTGATTGCTATGCCGACCTAGGGTACAAAACCGTCTCAACCAATCCTTGTGGAGAAATCCCATTGTGCCCATATGATTCGTGCAGATTGTTGGCTATTAACTTGTTCTCATATGTAAATGATCCATTTAAGAGTTCTGCAAACTTTGATTTCATCTTGTTCAAAAAACATATAGCCGCGGCACAACGTATCATGGACGACATTATTGATCTTGAACTTGAAAAAGTAAATGCCATTCTGGCAAAAATAAAATCGGATCCGGAATTGGAAGAAACCAAGCTGGTAGAGTTGAGATTATGGGAAAAAATTAAAGAAAAAGCCATTGAAGGACGGCGGACAGGAATTGGTATTACCGCCGAAGGAGATATGCTGGCAGCATTAGGACTGCGATACGGCAGTGAAGAAGCGAATGAACTTTCTATTGAAGTCCATAGAACAATAGCGTTAGAGGCATATAGGGCCTCTGTACATACAGCAAAGGATCGGGGTGCTTTCGAAATTTTCGATGCCGAAAGAGAAAAAGAAAATCCATTTATACTAAGGCTAAAAGAAGCAGATGAGAAATTGTATTATGAGATGCTCGAATACGGGCGGAGAAATATTGCCTTATTGACCATTGCTCCTACGGGTACTACAAGTTTAATGACACAGACTACTTCGGGTATTGAACCGGTATTTCTCCCTGTTTATAAACGAAGGAGAAAAGTTAATCCGAACGAGAAGGATGCTAAGGTCACTTTTGTAGATGAAATGGGCGATTCCTGGGAGGAATACGCAGTGTTCCACCATAGGTTTAAGCAGTGGATGAAAGCAAATGGACTGGATACTGAAAGAGAATACAATCAGGAGGAGCTGGATGAAATTGTGGCTAAATCCCCTTACTATAAAGCCACTTCAAATGATGTGGATTGGTTGAGCAAAGTTCGTTTACAAGGCGCCGTTCAAAAATGGGTAGATCATTCGATAAGTGTCACCATTAATCTTCCCAATGACGCCACGGAAGAACTGGTAGGCGACTTGTATTTAGAGGCATGGAAGGCCGGCTGCAAAGGAGTAACTGTCTATCGTGACGGATCAAGATCGGGCGTATTGATATCCAACGAAAGTGAAGCTCAGGAAACCCTTACGGTCTTTCCTACAAAACGTCCCCAGGTTCTGGAGGCAGATGTGGTTCGTTTTCAAAACAACAAGGAAAAATGGATTGCTTTTATTGGTTTAATCGATGGTGAGCCCTATGAAATTTTTACTGGACTGGCAGACGATGAAGATGGGATCTTAATCCCGAGATGGGTGGATGATGGCTTAATAATTAAGAATAGAGATGAAGATGGGACCTCTCGTTATGATTTTCAATACAAAAACAAACGAGGGTATAAAACAACTATTGAAGGCCTGTCTCACAAGTTCAATCCCGAATACTGGAATTACGCTAAACTTATTTCCGGTACATTAAGACATGGAATGCCCATAGTAAAAGTTGTTGACCTCATCAGCAGTCTTCATTTGGAAGGGGAAACACTAAATACCTGGAAAAATGGAGTTGCCCGGGCCCTAAAAAAATTTGTAACCGACGGTACCGAGGTAAAGGGACAAAAATGTGATAATTGTTCATCAACGAATTTAATTTATCAGGAAGGATGCCTCACCTGCAAAGATTGTGGTTCTTCCAAATGTGGATAATAGTTTAAGCCAGGGCAGGGCTATTAGTCTTTTACCTATAGAAGAAATATTTGATTGGTTAATACAGCAGAAGCCATCCACAAAAGTGGATGCTTAGATTTATCTCGAGTAATTATTCACTTTTTTAGTTTCAAAGCTACACTATCATAGTATTCGCGAGTAAGCTTCTCGGTCCAAACAGTTGGTTCATCACCATAAAAAGCGATATAAGAAACTTTGTTCTCAGCAGTGGATGTATGCCAATGTTCTACATCTTTTTCACATTTAATAACATCGCCTTCTTTGAGGATAATCGCCTCTTTGCCTCTTTCCTGATAGTATCCCTCCCCCTCTACAATGATGATCACCTGAGGAGTTGCATGTTTATGCCAGTCTAATGTTGAATTCGGACTAAAAGTTGCCTGGGTGATATTGTAACTGAAATCCTCGCCAGCTTCGACTAAAAAGTTTAACCAGGCTTCACCAATATGGTGAGTATTAGGCGCCTTTATGCCTTCATTCAGCATGGAGTTTAGAGAATAGTCAGAATTTTGGGCATAGATAAATAGGGGCAGTACTATGAACAATATGGATGTTAATTTCATCAGTTTTTTTGATTTAAATTAAAATTAACATAAAAACGGTTACACAGTGATCGTATAACCGATTTATTTATAACCGTCTACTGCAGAGTTCCCAAATAATGGTTAATGTGAGTTTAGGGATTACGCCATCCCCGCCCAAAGTCAAGTTCTTATCCCGCTTTACGAACCAAAAAAGCCACCCACTTTTGTGGATGGCTTCGGTGTAGCGATGAAGTAAGCTTCGCTCTACTTCTTCGCTCCCCCTCTTGGACTCGAACCAAGGACCCTCTGATTAACAGTCAGATGCTCTAACCAACTGAGCTAAGGAGGAATAATTCCTGAAATTGCGGTTGCAAATATAGCGGTTAATTCTCAATACCCCAATAAAATTAATTGGATTTAATCAAAGAATTATGCGCCTGCAAGCACAGTGCAGCCCTCCACATTATCTTCGGTATATGGTTAGGGATTAGCTGGGGTTGGGATTCGCACGATACTTCTGTTCCCTGCAACAGTCGCCGGTTAGCTGATTCAAGTTCTTCGTTTTTCGTTTTGTGCCGGTGACTCAAATGTCAGCCTATCAGGCAGTATAGGCTGGCATTTTTTTAGACAATACTATTTGAATACCGCCTTATAGATATCGTTACCGTTGGCAAAGATTATAAGCCCAAGCAAAAGGAAAAATCCTACCATCTGTGCGTATTCCAGAAATTTGTCCGTCGGTTTGCGGCCGGTTGCCATTTCGTAGATCAGGAACATCACATGTCCCCCATCTAATGCGGGAATCGGTAAGAGGTTTAAGACGGCTAACATGATCGACAGAAATGCGGTAATTCCCCAAAACGCCTGCCAGCTCCAGGTACTGGGGAAAATATCGAAAATAGCTTTAAAACCACCTACACCTTTATAGGCCCCGGTACTTGGGGTAAATATTTTTTCAAGCTGTTGCCAGTAACTCCCGATCTGATTGAAAAGCTTTTTGGTCCCCACGTTGAAACTTTCAAAGAAACCATATTTCTTTTCTACAATGTCGAAATAGCCCATTTCAGCAATCTCCATTATAGTTCCTCCTGCGAATATTCCCAGTTTCCCGTCTT
The DNA here is from genome assembly GCF_947258525.1 of uncultured Eudoraea sp. Taxonomy (GTDB): domain Bacteria; phylum Bacteroidota; class Bacteroidia; order Flavobacteriales; family Flavobacteriaceae; genus Eudoraea. Next base: position 3,822 of record NZ_CAMYIP010000157.1, on the reverse strand, counting down.
CGCTTACCTTTAATTCGATCTCCTGGGTGTTCCCTTCTCTTTTGATCTCCGCAACGATTTCCTCTCCTTTATAACCATCCAGAAATCCGCTATACTGGTCGTAATAGGGCAATGGGGTTCCATCGAGTTTGGTAAAGACATCGCCTTTTTTCAACCCTGTACCAATATTTAGTGAACTATCCGAAACTTGCCCTACGATGAATGGAACTCTCAATTCAAAGAAAGTAAGATTAGTGCCCGTACTGAGTTTTCCTAAAAAATCCTCCGGTAATTCAACTACCCTCCGATTTCCATCGCGCTCCAGTGTAATTCTGTCTGCCGTAATCAAATTCTTTCTTAGATCAGAGTAGTTCTCATATCGTTCCCCGTTTATCGAAACGATATTATCTCCGGTTTCTATGCCCAGATCGGTCAATACGGGATTGGTGATCCAGTAACCGTCATTTATACTGGAGGTCGAGATATCGGTATCCCCATAGTAAAAAGAGGTGAGTATGTAAATCACAAAAGCGATAAGAAAATTAACTGTAACACCACCAAGCATAATAATTAACCGCTGCCAGGCGGGTTTCGACCGAAACTCCCATGGCTTAGGTTCCTGCGCCATCTGGTCGGTATCCATGCTCTCATCGATCATGCCGGAGATCTTTACATAACCTCCAAGTGGAAGCCACCCAATACCATAGACGGTCTCCCCTATCTTTTTCTTAAACAATGAATACTTTACATCGAAAAAGAGATAGAATTTCTCTACCCTGGTCTTGAACAATTTGGCCGGAATAAAGTGTCCCAGTTCGTGCAGTACGATTAAAAGGGATAAGCTCAATAGGAATTGCAGGGCCTTGATTATAATGGGACTCATCAGCGTCTATTCTTCAGAAAACGAACAAAAGTACGCTTTTAGGTTCTTTTAAAAAAAGAAAGAAGAATCCTCTACATGAATTTAAGAAAGATTTAATACCTATTCTAACATTTAGTTTTGCGCACTCTGGCGCGCCATATTAACTTTGTTGCTCTTTCGTTATGAGATCTTTTTTTAGCAAATACAAATTATTCGGACTGGTAATGCTCGTCCTTTCAGTCATTATCCTGGGACTCTTTTATAATGCGCTGAAACCACAGGATAGTTTACCCGTTTACCAGCCTGCGGATTTTAATCCGGAACTCGTAGACAGCACGCTTCATTATGTAAAGAAATATCATACGATCGATAATTTCTCTTTGGTGAATCAAAATGGGGAAATCATTACAGAGGCAAACTATCAAAACAAGATCTATGTTGCAGATTTCTTTTTTACCACCTGCCTGACCATATGCCCGATCATGACTAAAAATATGGCAGATATTCAGGAAAGGATCATAGAAGATGAAGATGTTATGTTGCTGTCGCATACGGTGACACCAGAAATCGATTCCGTCGCCCAGCTAAAAAAATACGCTATTGAAAAAGGAGTGGCAGATCATAAATGGAACCTGGTTACCGGTGATAAAAAGCAGATCTACGATCTTGCCAGGAAGTCATATCTCGCGGTTAAGGACTTTCAGGCTGCGGGTCCGTTCGATATGATCCATACAGAGAATTTTATCCTTGTAGACAAAGAGAGAAGGATACGCGGAACTTATAACGGAACCAGCCCGGAAGAGATTGAGCGGCTGATGAATGATCTTGAAATCCTAAAAGCTACCTACTCCGAGTAAGGCTCTGTTCCTACCAACACTATCTGCCTTGCCAAGGCCACTTTTTTGTTTTTATTTGTGAGTATAGCTCGGCATTTTCACTTACATTTGTCCTTACTTAAAATCATTCTAAATAATTTGGAGCTTAATGTAGCAGACCTGCGTCCGGGTCAAAAAGGGGTTATAAAGGAATTCGGGGAAGACGAGATTCCTGTAAAACTCCTTGAATTAGGATGTCTGCCTGGAAATCTTCTTGAATTAGTACAAGTAGCGCCTCTGAACGACCCGCTATATATCGATGTAAACGGTTCACATATCGCCATCAGGAGAGATATTGCCAAGCGTATAATGCTCGATGTAAAAGAAGATTCCTCAACCCGATGAACAAGAGTATCAAAGTAGCGCTTATCGGTAATCCCAATACAGGTAAGACTTCGGTTTTTAATCAATTAACCGGGTTGAAACAAAAGGTGGGGAACTATCCCGGGATTACGGTTGAAAAAAAAGAGGGTGTCTGCAAGCTCAGCAATGGACAGAAAGCCCATATCATAGATCTTCCCGGTACCTATAGTTTAAATACCACCTCCCTTGACGAAAGTGTTGTGGTAGAATTACTGTTGAATAAGCGAAATGAAGATTTTCCGGACGTTGCTGTGGTGATCTCCGATATTGAGAATCTTAAAAGAAACTTACTTCTTTTTACTCAGATCAAAGATCTTAAGATCCCAACGCTGCTGGTGATCAATATGGCCGATCGTATGGTAAAAAAAGGAATCACCTTAAATATCAAAGAGCTCGAGAAAAAACTGGATACCAGGATTGCATTGGTAAGTACAAGAAAAGGAACGGGTATTGAAGAGCTCAAAACATCTATCGAGAATTATTCAACTCTCTCTACCGAAGCCATCATCAATGCCAGTCATATTGCACCGGAATACTTTGAGAGGCTCCAAAAAACATTCCCCGGCGAAGACCTGTATAAACTTTGGTTGGTCATTACCCAGGACATAAACTTTATGCCCGTTGAAAAGAACAGGCTTCAAAATAGTGAGCTGTTGCCCACCAAATCTAAGGCCGAACTCAAAAGACTTCAGCATAAAGAGACTATTTATAGATACCAGTTTATCAATAAAGTGCTGAAAGAGACCTATAAGGTAGATCCCTCAGCAGCTACAGGTTTTAGAGCCTCCATAGATCGAATCCTTACCCATAAGATCTTCGGATACGTGATCTTTATTCTTCTGCTCCTTCTCATCTTTCAGGCGATATTCGATTGGAGTCAGTATCCTATGGATTTTATTGATGCCCAGTTTGCCTCCGCCAGCGAATGGATTAAGGAAACCCTTCCTCCCGGAGTATTTACCAATCTATTGGCAGAAGGTATACTTGCCGGAATTGGAGGGATCGTGATCTTTATTCCACAGATCGCCTTTTTGTTTTTATTTATTTCTCTGCTGGAGGAATCAGGATATATGAGTAGGGTGGTTTTCCTGATGGACCGACTCATGAGACCTTTCGGTCTGAGTGGCAAAAGCGTGGTGCCACTGATATCGGGAACCGCCTGTGCTATTCCAGCAGTAATGGCTACCCGAAATATTGAGAATTGGAAAGAACGCCTAATCACCATTCTCGTTACCCCGTTCACCACCTGTTCTGCACGACTACCGGTGTACCTTATTATTATCGCTTTGGTAATACCACAAGATACAATTCTGGGTATTAGTTATCAGGCACTGACACTGATGTTTCTTTATTTCCTTGGATTTGCTACCGCTATAATCTCGGCCTCGATACTGAACAGGATGCTAAAGATAAAGGGAAGATCGTTTTTTATGATCGAGATGCCCAGTTATAAATTGCCGTTGTTGCGAAATGTTGCCTATACGGTAGTTGAAAAGACCAAAAGTTTCGTGGTGGGTGCAGGCAAGATCATCCTGGCGATATCGATCGTTCTTTGGTTCCTGGGGTCCAATGGATTTAGTGACGAATTTAAGAATGCCGAAGAGATCGTAACAGAACGTATTGTTAATGAAGGGTTTTCCACCCATAGTAAAGCCTTTATAAGTGATAAACTTGAGGAATACAAAGCATTAGATCGAACCGGCGCTCGGGAGGGCTTGAATGCAGACAATACAGATTTACAAA
>NZ_CAMYIP010000156.1 GCF_947258525.1 uncultured Eudoraea sp. | reverse complement strand
TTAACTCTTTGTAATATAAATCATTTTGGAGAACGGCTATTTTCTTTCCCTCAAAATCGAGAATAGATTCAATCCCTGAATTTTTGTTTATATATATTTGGCCCCAATTGCTGAGGACATTTTCATATGTGAAGTCAAAAATCTGATTGCGTTGCTCAGAAAATGCAATAGCTCCCATAATATCCAGCTTGCCAGATCTCAAATCCTCATAGCATTGGATCCAGGATCCACTATGATATTCAATTGTCCACCCCTCTTTTTTGGCGATATAATTGAGGATATCTGGAAAAATTCCCTTTACCTTGCCATCTTCATCTGTGAATAGAAGTGGTCTATTTTGATAGACACCGACTTTGATTTTAGTGTCTGCAACCGAGCTACAAGGAATGAGAATAGCTATAAAGATTATACAGAAAATATTTAGGAAGGCGTATTTTCTCATGTTCCAACTCTCGTCTTAAGTTGATCGAATAAATTATCGGGGAGATCAAGTAAGTCAGGCAAACAACTTTTTATATATTTTTATATATTAGATATCGGTTTAATCGTTGATAACATTAGTTATATTTTAACGCCCGGTAACTGAAAACCTCTCAACCCGAAAACACCACCTTAATTTTTTCAGTGGTAACGTTAAAGTATTCCTATGAAATCCCGATAAATAACCAATCAATCGTTAATTCAATCATTTGGTAATAATTATCAATGCACGAAAGCAAATTAATCAATCCGGATAAAACCGCTATTATTGATCTCGACTCCCTCATTAGGGATGATGATCGTCATCCATATTTGGTAATTTATATCGGCAACGCTAATGGTCGCCGCCATAGGCTCAAACGGGGAATTATGACCGTCGGCCGATCGCCCCAGGCCGATATCACCATTGAGGATGATCGGATATCCCGTATCCACTGCATCATCGAATGGATGGGCGATACAATTACGATTCAAGATAAAGGTTCGACCAACGGCACCTACGTTGACACACGAAAAGTGAAACGTGCCCTTTTAACACCCGGTGTCCCCCTTCAACTGGGTCATTCAATCATGAAAATTGAATACAAGTCTGAAGCCGAAATCCGTTCTGAGGAAACACTTTTGCATAGGGCTTCGTTTGATGCCCTTACAGGAATTTTTAACCGCCAGCACTTTATCAAACTTGCCTCCATGGAGATGACTTACGCCAGCAGGCATAAACTTCCGGTTGGCGTCATTATGATGGATATTGATAACTTTAAACAGGTCAATGACACTTATGGACATCAATGCGGCGACGCAATCTTGGCTCAGTTTGCCAATATTATCATCGAAAATAAACGCACGGAGGATATTTTTGCTCGCTATGGTGGTGAAGAATTTATTATTTTGCCACGCGGAGAGATTAGCAAGGAAGATATGGGGATTCAATGCGAACGAATTCGAAAGGCTGTTGAGAATTTTGAATTCCGCTATGACGAGGCACGTATCCGGCTAACGGTCTCTCTTGGTTTTTATATTAAAATACATTTGGCAGGTTGGATTAAACATTCACTATTTTTGAAAATAAATAAAATAGGTTTGAAAATAGTTTCATACAATGTAAATGGTATCAGGGCAGCCCTTAACAAAGGTTTTCTAGAGTGGGTCCAGCAGGTTGACCCCGATGTGATTTGTCTTCAGGAAATCAAGGCAATGAAAGAGCAATTAGATCTTAGTATTTTTGATAAAATCGGATATGTTCATAATCACTGGTTTAGTGCTCAAAAAAAAGGATATAGCGGGGTTGCTATTTTGTCCAAAAAGCAGCCAGATCATGTAGAATATGGAACCGGAATAGACTATATGGATTTTGAAGGAAGGAATCTTCGGGCGGATTTTAACGGGCTTTCAATTATGAGTATGTATCTACCTTCAGGTACCAACTTGGCAAGATTAGATCTGAAATTGCAGTATATGGCAGATCTGCAGTCATATATTGATAAAATTAAAATAGCACACCCCAACCTTATTATTTGCGGCGATTACAATATTTGTCATCAGGCAATCGATATTCACGATCCGGTAAGAAATAAGAATGTGTCTGGTTTTTTACCTGTTGAACGCGAATGGATGGGCAATTTTATGGATAGTGGATTTATAGACAGCTTTAGGTTTTTTAATAAAGAACCACATCATTATACCTGGTGGAGTTATAGGGCAAATGCCCGAAATAATAACAAGGGATGGCGCCTGGATTATGGGATGGTCAGCCGTAGCCTTGAGAATAGATTAAAGCGCTCTGTGATACTTTCGGAAGCGAGGCATAGCGACCATTGTCCAATTCTGGTTGAATTACATGAATAATTAAAATAAGCTTAATAAAATGTAAACATGGTAATGATTAAATTTGTCTGGTCAAAAAATAGATAGTATTTGCTTATGATATATAAAAAATTACCTCACACGGATATAGAAGTCAGTAAGATTTGTTTGGGCACAATGACCTGGGGCCGCCAAAATTCCGAAGAGGAAGGACATAAGCAAATGGATTATGCAGTTGATCAGGGAATAAATTTTTTTGATACTGCTGAGCTTTACCCTATTCCGGCTCATCCCGACAGATATGCTGATACCGAAAAAATAATTGGTAACTGGTTTAAGAAAACCGGAAAAAGGGACAAGATTATTCTGGGTACCAAGATTGCAGGGAAAGCAGACTTTACCAAATTCATCAGATCAACCGGTTTTAGAAGGGAATCCTTAATTGAAGCGGTTGAAGGAAGTCTGGAACGACTACAAACAGATTATATTGATTTGTATCAATTGCATTGGCCGGAACGTTCCACCAATTACTTCGGAAAAAGGGGTTATAAGCATGACCATACAGATCATTGGCAGGATAATATCCATCAGGTATTGGAAACTCTTAGGGATCTTATAACTGAAGGAAAAATTAGACATGTTGGACTTTCCAATGAGACCCCATGGGGAACCATGCGCTTTTTGGAGGAAAGCAAAGTACACTCCAGCTTACCCAGGATGATTACCATCCAAAACCCATATAATTTATTAAACCGCCAATTTGAAGTTGGGCTTTCTGAAATATCAATTCGAGAAAGTATAGGTCTTTTAGCCTATTCTCCTTTGGGATTTGGAGTTCTTAGTGGAAAGTATATGGGAGGCATGAAGCCTGCAAACGCGAGGATCACCTTATTTCCTGCATACAATAGATATATTAGCGACAATGCAAACCGGGCTACCCAGCAATATTACGAACTTGCCCAGGAACATAATCTTTCACTTACTAAAATGGCCCTGGCATTTGTAAATTCAAGACCATTTATAACCAGTAATATTATCGGCGCTACATCTATGAAGCAACTGGAAGAAAACATATCCAGTATTGAAGTTGATCTCTCAGATGAGGTGATAAAGGGGATAGAATCTATTCACAATAATATTCCTGATCCGGCTCCTTAATTTTCATTAGAAAGCATCAATATCATTAATTACCGGCTGGACAGGTTTCTTTTTGGGAAAAGACTAAAACAAAAATTTTCTTAAATAAAGAGTGTGTTAACCACATCCTCAATTTTGGAGACTAATTCTACTTTTATTTTAGTATTCTTAAGGGCAATTTTATTATTCTTTGAAACGAAAATTTTTGAAAACCCGAGTTTATCTGCTTCAAGAATTCTTTGTTCCACTCTTTGAACAGGTCTTACCTCTCCGGCGAGGCCAATTTCTGCAGCGAAACATACATTTTTTTCAATGGGGACATCTGAATTACTTGATAAAATAGCAGCAACTACTGCAAGATCAATTGCCGGATCGTCTACACTGATTCCACCTGTAATATTTAAAAACACATCTTTTGCACCAAGCCTGAAGCCAGCTCTTTTTTCTAAAACAGCCAATAACATATTCAGGCGTTTCGCATTATAACCAGTAGCAGAACGTTGTGGAGTGCCGTAGACCGCCGTACTAACTAAAGCCTGAATTTCTATCATTAACGGGCGCATGCCTTCTATAGTTGAAGCAATAGCCGTACCACTAAGTCCTGAATCGCTTTTTGAAAGCAATACTTCTGAGGGATTATTTACCTCCCTAAGTCCATCACGCTGCATTTCATAAATGCCTAACTCTGCTGTTGAACCAAATCTATTTTTCAATGCACGCAAAATACGGTATACGTAATTCCGATCGCCTTCAAATTGTAAGACCGTATCAACCATATGTTCTAAAATCTTGGGTCCGGCAATATTTCCATCTTTTGTTATATGTCCTATTAAGATAACTGGGGTATTTGTTTCTTTAGCGAATCTAATAAGTTCCGCTGCGCATTCACGAACCTGAGATATGCTGCCGGCAGAAGATTCTATATAATCTGAGTGGAGGGTCTGAATAGAATCAATGACTACAATATCGGGTGTTATTTCATTGATCTGTTTAAATATATTTTGTGTTTTAGTTTCGGTTAGTATATAGCAAGTCTGATTATTAGGATGTATCCTCTCCGCCCTCATTTTTATTTGCTTTAGACTTTCCTCACCTGAAACGTATAGAGTCCTCAAGTTTAGTCTTAATGCAATTTGTAGCAGCAATGTACTTTTACCTATACCCGGTTCTCCGCCGAGCAGAACCAGTGAACCGGGGACTAAACCACCCCCTAAAACACGGTTAAATTCTTTATCGCAAATGTCCAGCCTAAATTCACTGGAAGTATTGATCTGTCCAACCAAAACAGGCTTTGAGGTTGTTGTCTTTGCATCATTGAAGTTTTGCCAGCTAATATCCTTCTCCTTTTGGATAACTTCTTCCACAATTGTATTCCACTCCTTGCAGGCACCACATTGCCCTACCCATTTGGCATATTGGGTGCCACAATTCTGACAAAAAAAAGCTGTTTTTGTTTTAGCCATTTGAACCTAAGCTGGTTTGGGCTAAAGATATTGTGGTTACTATAAAAATCAAAAGAAAGTTGATAGTTTAAATATCAATCGATATTTAAGTAAAAGGAATACGGCCATTCTATTTTAAAAGCCAAAGTCTGCTTTAAGAGCGTCCATTTTTTCCAAAGCCATTTCCTTTGTCAGAAAATCGATCTCTTCCATTGCGAACGCTTTTTCAAAAGTGCGTAGCGCCTTTTTCGCTTCGCCCAGTTCTTCGTAATACTCTCCTTCAAAGTAGAATCCAAGCATTGTACTCGGGAATTCTTGTTTACACAAATCAGACAAGGGTTTTAAAGATTCATAGTCATCTTTTTTTCGGCTTGCGGCATATATGGCCATAATATCATTTAACTCCACTTCTTTCCTAAAACCAAATAATTCTTCTATAGAATTGTATTTGTCTTCCAAATATTTGTAAACAGGTTCGTCTGATGTAAGAATATTTTCTTTGTATTCTTTTGGACTAATTGGCTTAAAAATCTCGAACATGCTTCCCCAGGCCTTTCCTATTCCATAAGTTGCTATTGATACTTCGTTGGCCGATGGATATTCATCGAAATGATAATTGAACCCCTTTTTATCAATGCTTTTTAAGGCCTTGTCCATCTGCAATATTGCTTCCCTACTATCATTTCGTTCTCCACTAACTATTAAATGATAAAAAATTTGTTGATTTACTTCACTAAGTCTGGCCGGTACTCTGTTCTCCATTTCAGGTGCCAGATAAGGAGATATGCTGATGAATGCATTAAACAGGGATTTTTCTTTGAATAAATAATAATTCCCAAAATTTGCAGTAATATCGTAACCCACGAACATGCTGAAAGGAGCAGTATTGTAAGTGGTTTTAAGGTATGGGACAAGTTCCATTCCAAGAAATTCAAAAAATAGTTTTCCTTTTTCCGTTGGAAGGCCCGAGTTTTCTTCAAAAGCGCAATCTTCCCATCTCAAATCATTTTCATTCTGAAAAACTCCAACAACTATGGTCTCCGGTGTTCCTTGAAAAGTGGAATAAAATTTGGAATTAGCAACAACCTGATCAAATAGGTATTCTCCATCCAACACCACAACCAAAGGATATTTCTTCTCTGGATTATAATCTTCTGGAATATAATATTTTACATCCCTTCTCTCTTGCAGTTTAAAAGACTCAAAAATCTCTTGTGTTATTTGTGCTCCTACTGCTGTACTAAACAGAATTGCAGCAAAAAGTAAAAAATTACGTATCATTCCAAATTATTTGAAAACAGCGTTAGGCTATTTATTCCTGTTCAATAACGGCAGAAGAAGGAAAGATATTGCACCAAATACTACAACCATTAGAGTTTGTGCAATCCACATAATCCATCCAAATGCATTACCGGAAACAGCTGAAATACCAAAAATAGTTAGTGATTTGCTTACAGCTATAGGATAAAGCCCGATACCTCCATTGGTGGTGGACATCGCAAAAGCACCCGCAACAAAGGCTACCAATAGTTGGCCAAACGAGAGATCAATAGTTTCGGGGACTGTATATTTTATAACCCAAAACATAAGGATATAGGCTGCCCAGATAAAAAAGGTGTGTATTACAAAGGCCCATTTATATTTCATTTTGAAAATACTCAGTACACCGTCTAAAAGTCCTTTAATAAAATCTCTGATTTTTATTGCAAAACGCGAACTTGAACGGCGCAAAAAGGCCATTATAAGAAGTAGTCCAATGAAACCAATACTAAGAAAAATTAAGGTAGTTGTAATACCCACACCTTTTTCATTTAAAAAGGCAAGAATTATATCGGTTTGTGAAAAAAGGGCTATTAGTATTATGAGAAGTAAAATCAGTAAATCTATTACCCTTTCTGTAACTATTGTCCCAAAACCTTTTTGAAAAGGAACGTTTTCGTAGGTTGCAAGCGCAGTGGCTCGTAATACCTCACCGGATCTTGGGATGCCCAAATTGGCAAAGTAAGCCATCAGGATGATAAAAACATTATTACTCACTTTTGGTGCATATCCTAGGGGTTCCAGAAGATAATTCCAACGGATTGCCCTTGAAATATGGCTTAAAATTCCAATGAAAACAGAAATGCCTATCCAAAAAAGGTCAGCTTCTTTAATATATCGGATTATTTGTATTCTGTCTTCTTCAGAAGTTATTCTATATGAATACCAGATTAAAAAAACTCCCAAAGCAATTGGGAGTATAATTTTTAAGATCTTTTTCAGTTGTTTGCTCAAGACTATTTTAACAGATTGGTTGCTTCATCCGGGAACACTAAAGCCGGATTAAATTTCTTAGCTTCTTCAATATCCATTCTCGCATAAGTAATTAAAATCAGAATATCACCCACCGCCACTTTTCTGGCAGCGGCACCATTTAGAGTTAATTCACCTGTTCCTCTTGGTCCGGGAATAACATAGGTTTCCAATCGTTCACCATTGTTATTATTGACAATCTGCACTTTTTCACCTTGAATAATATTGGCCGCATCCATAAGATCTTCATCTATGGTAATACTTCCTATATAATTAAGGTCAGCTCCTGTAACGCGAACCCTATGTATTTTAGATTTGACAACTTCTATTTGCATGGCACAAAGTTAATTAATTAAGGGCTATATTATCGATTAGTCGAACACCGTCGACATAAACAGCTATAAAGGCCCTGTATTTTTTATTTTTATGTTTTCTTTTCACAGGATTTAAAGTTTCCTGTTCGGTTATATTAATGTATTCTAAATTGAACGCGGACTGACTATCAAATTTATGCTTCACCCAATCCATTACTTTTGCAGCACTTTTCATGCCAAATAATGCTTTGGCAGCCAAAAGCGTTTTATAGATAAATGAAGCTTGGTCTCTAAGTTCTTTTGGCAGTCTTTCGTTTCTGGAACTCATGGCAAGTCCATTTGGTTCTCTGACAATTGGGCAGCCAATAATTTCAATTGGCATTTTGGTTTTTTCAACTAATTTTTTAATAATTAACAGTTGCTGAAAATCCTTCTCACCAAAATATGCTTTATTAGGTTTCACTATCAAAAAAAGCTTTTCAACTACGGTTGCGACACCCAAAAAATGATTGGACCTGAATTTACCCTCCATGGTGGTATCTAAACCATCAA
>NZ_CAMYIP010000155.1 GCF_947258525.1 uncultured Eudoraea sp. | reverse complement strand
GTTCGTAGACTATTGGTAAGGCTAATTGTCCTGGTAACACATGTGCTAAAACCAATGCAATAATCTGTACCGGGGACATCATTATCCATGGTTTTTGGAATGGCCATAACCTTCACACCCTTTTTGAACAAATGAACCGCATAGCTAAGGGTATCATCCCCACCAATAGCAATCAAATAGTCAACACCGAGCCAATCAAGATTTTTAATTACCTCAGGTGTTAGATCATTTAGCTCTTTGTCATAGGAATCCCTTAAATGAGCCGGTACCATTAATTTTGAAACATGACTTGCCCTGGTCCTTGATGTATGAAGGAAAGTTCCCCCGGTTCTTGCAGCTTTGTTTACCACAACCTGCGAAAGTTCTGTGAAATTATTGCTGTTATCGTGCTTATTGTCTCGAACAATATCTATTAAGCCTCCCCACCCTCTTCTAAATCCAATTACTCTAACATCTCCGCCGCCGGTTAAAATACCGATAGTGCCTTTACTTTTCTTAGTTTTTGCCATGTTATATTCTAATTAAATTTTCAATTCAATTCACTTAATTCCTTGAATTGTTAAAGTAGTAAATTATGACGATAATCTTCTTATTGTTGGGCAAAAAAACTCTAAAATCAACCTAAAAAATGTATTAATCGGCGTATCTTTATATGTCGATTGAAAACACAATAATTATGTCATTTAATATTGAGAAAATTTTAGGCAAAGAAGCTAATTACCTGTTAGATCACAAGTGTAACACGGTAAAAAAAGAACATCTACATCTACCCGGTCCGGATTTCGTGGATCGTGTTATGACCTCTTCAGACAGAAATCCTGTCGTACTCCGAAATATGCAAACTCTTTTCAATAACGGACGTATGGGTGGTACAGGATATGTTTCTATTCTTCCTGTGGATCAGGGTATAGAACATACAGCGGGTGCATCATTTGCGCCAAATCCCATTTATTTTGATCCTGAGAAGATTGTTGAACTTGCTATAGAAGGAGGTTGTAATGCTGTTGCTTCTACCCTCGGCGTTCTGGGCTCTGTTTCAAGAAAGTATGCACATAAGATTCCATTTCTTCTTAAGTTGAACCATAATGAATTACTGACATACCCTAATAAATTTGATCAGATTATGTTTGCGAGTGTAAATCAGGCTTTTGAAATGGGGTGTATTGCTGTTGGTGCAACAATATACTATGGCTCAGAAGAAAGTACCAGACAAATTCAGGAAGTTACTGAGGCTTTTGAATATGCTCATGAACTTGGAATGGCAACTGTCTTATGGGCTTATCTCCGTAATCCTGGCTTTAAAAAAGACGGTAAGGACTATCATGTTTCTGCAGATGTAACCGGGCAAGCCAATCATTTGGCGTCCACTATTCAGGCAGATATAGTAAAACAAAAGCAGGCTGAAAATAACGGAGGTTTCAAAGCCATAAATTTTGCCAAAACACACGAGAAAGTATACTCAGAATTAACCACTGACCATCCAATTGATCTTACCAGATACCAAGTGGCGAATTGTCTTATGGGAAGGGCCGGCTTAATAAATTCCGGAGGTTCGTCCGGAGAAAACGATTTGGCTCAGGCTGTAAAAACTGCCGTAATTAATAAACGTGCCGGCGGTATGGGGTTAATATCCGGAAGAAAAGCTTTCCAAAAACCAATGGCCGAAGGAGTTGAACTTTTAAATGCAATTCAAGATGTATATTTAGATGATAAAATTACAATTGCTTGATTATTAATATTTTAATATAGCTTATACAAATATAATTTAATCATAAATTACAAATCGCTTGATAAAACACCTCTGAAAAACGGGGTGTTTTTTTATACGTGCTACTCAGATTTAGGAATCATAGTTTGGGAGCATTAGGCTTAGAATAAAATCTTATTAAACTATCGTTACCCATGACAGCATTAGGCACCGTAGCTGATGCCTGAGGCTCCTCTTCTACTGCTTTCTTCTTATTGCCAAATATTTTTTTCATTAGTTCTTTGAAACTATTGAAATCTACCTCATACGAAATACCAATCCCCTGGGTATATCCCTGCTGTTCTGATAAAAAACTCCGAACCTGCCATTAAATAAAACTTTGTCACTTATTTGGGTAGATACCGTGACACCTATTCTGTCTTCCGTAGAAATATCATTAGGATCCAGATAACCTTGCTCGTAGGTAACGCCAAAATCAAATTTATCATTGTTATCATCAAGAACCTGGTTTAATAAGCCGGAAGCGGTTTGAATTAAGTTTCCGGTGATGGCCTGCTGATTTATGCCCGTTCCTTCACTTACAAAAGTTCCCTGGGCTAATAGAAAAAATGCATTTCGCTCTTCGATAGTAGGATCCTGAAGCCTGTATTCCAATTCAGATTTTACTGTTGAACTTGTACCCGGAAATTCAATATCCAAATCTATTGTAGGTCTTTCTAATTGATCTGTAAGCCTGATGATCACATCCGTAGGGATACGCCTGCTGTATCCTGCATTATCCAGCAACGGAGCCGGATTTGCGTTCAGGGAATATACAGCTTCCATGTCCAGTGTGGCCTCTAGGGGAGATCCATCCCATACTATGCTTCCTCCCGGTTTAACGCTAAAAGTACGATCAATAATTCCCCCAAATTTGTAATTATATTCACCTGTCACAACCACAAAATCGCCAAACATATTAAACTTGCCATTGGTGTTAATCTCAATATAAACAAGACCTGCCCCTGTTCCCTTCAATGAACTTCCGGTCTGAGGATCAACTACAATTTCTACTTCCGCATCAGGAGTAACATCTAAATCGAATCTTAATTCTAAACCATCGTATGCTTTTAACTGACGTTCCAAATCAATACTTTCATCTTCATTTTTATTGATAAAAGTGATAAAAGAATAATCCCCTACAGAGGTTACATCGCTTATAGGTATTTTTAACGATGTCCCTCTGGCCGTAGAACCTTCGAAATCAATATTCAGTGCAGTAGACGGACCAAATATTCGTCCTGTGCCATTTACAAAGCCGGAGCCATAGTAGAGTTCATCTTCATCAAATTCAGTATTGAGTATTAAAAACCTATCGTTTAAGGTATTTATGTCTAAATCAAAATTCCATTTCTTAAAGAAATTATGCGTTATTGTTCCATCTAAAACAGCCTGTGTATTCAAGCTTACATCGGTTAGCGTTATATTCTGAAAGTTAAAGGTCTGATCATATAATCGTATCGCCGAATTTGCACCAAAATCGTAGTCCACATTGAGATAAGGTACAGAAAGACCGGCATTATTCATGGTTAAAAGACCATCAATGTATGGGTTTCTTAAATCTCCTATAATTTGAGCAGTGCCATTGAGCTCCCCGCGAATATTGGATACAATATCCTTGCCCAAGGGACTAAAGGGTTCCATATTAAAATTACTGAATGTTGCCACCAGATCTGCCTGAGGTATTTCTGCACCCCTTGTCACCTTGCCAAAAACACCAAACTTCTCCAAACCGTTTTCCTTAATTTGAGAATTTACAGAAAATTCAGAAAGGTCACGGTTTCCGACAACACCAATAGTCAGATTGCCCAGATCTATGTCGTTTACACTAAATTTAGAAATGTCCAAATTACATACAGGCAAATAAATATTGTCTTTTTGAAGTACGTTGAGTGTACCATTAATTTCACCTTTCAGATTAAGGCTATCAATTGCAGGGGTTATTTTGTTCAGAGAGACAATTTTAAATTGAAGTTCAAGATCCTTGTATGTGGAATCTGCAAGCTGGCCCCTTAACCTAATTTGTTCCCTGTTATCGTTATTCATTACTATTTCTTCAATAGTTATGCTATCCAGGGTACTATTCACAATTACTTTGTTCTTGCTATTGCTTTCCCGATTCAGAATCCACGTATTACCCTTAAAGCTGACATCCGATTTTTTTAAGCCTATTACAGATTTATTACCAGGGTTGAACGTATGGTAAAAATTCAGATTGTAACTATCATCATACTCACTGCCTCCCTTAAATTCCGTTCTAAAAAAGAGTGTGTCATTTAAAGTGGTATTAATCAAATTAAAATCTTTGACATCATAATATGGGGTGGAAACATCCTGAACTGCGAGATAGGTATTAAAAAGAGGGTTTTTGTTATCAATCCTGAAATCAATGCTGTCTAATTCATTACCGTAAGCTGAAATATAAGGCGATTTAAAATTGAGTTTAAAGTCTCCCTGATCCGCATTAATATTACCCCGGATAAAAGTATTGGGGCCAAAAGCAACCTCAGGAAAGAAAACTTCAACTATTTTATTGTAAATCTTAAAATTAAATGCCATTTCCTGACCTCCTGAAATTTCAAATGGTTTGTAATTTGTATAAATACTACCAATAGAATTTCTGACCAGACGACCAAGTTCCCTTACTTTAAATTTACCCTTCATAAATCCGGTAATTATATCCGGAGAATTAATTTCTATTGTCCTGGTGGAATCTTCAGAAAATGTGGATTCAATTTCGAAATCCTCAAAGTAATAGGTGTTATTTATATTCTGGTAACTTGTCTTTGTAAACTTTATATCCCCCTCAATACTTTGAAAAGAACTACCCGTAATGTCCATATTTACGTTACCCTTAAATATGGAAACGCTGTCATCTATAAAATTTAATATTTTGAGATCTGCATAATCCACCGAGGCATTGAAGTTAAAACTACTTTTGTCTGAACTAAAATCTGCCAGTCCCTCAAAACTAAACTTCAGGTTCTCATCATTACTTATTAAAGACCCATCAAATAGTTGATCCTTTAATATTCCTGATATCCTTACATCCTGATAATCGTAATTATTGAAATTAACACTATACACTTGTCCAAAAACTTCGGTATTCAGATTCTTACTTACAAAACCTTTGCCCACAACATTTACGTCGACGGTTGTTTTACCCAGACTTTTTTTATCAATAAATCGACCTAAATCAAAATCAATCAGGGATACAAATCCTTTGTAACTCGCATTGTCAATATTATTTATTTCTGAAAGGGTAAGATCCACATAGCTGCTGCCTATAGCTGTTCTAAGGTTTGCCCGGGTTTCAATAGATTTTTGGGTAATAAAAGTTTCGCCCCGAACGGTAAATTGTCCCAATTTTTGAAAAATAGAGGGTAGTGATTTACCCAAAATTTGAGGCATCAAGGATCTTAGCTCGTAATAGCTGGTTGAAATATCTTTAATCTGAGCATCGAGCTCAAAAGGACCCCCTTTTGTAAATAGATTTTTAAAATTAAAATCTCCTCTAATCCCTGTATTATCCGATTGCAGAAACAAGCGTTCTACATTCAAGTCATTTAAAACTCCATTCACATTTGCAGAAAAATTCACCAATTTGTCCGACCCGAATTGGTTCCACAACAAATTTATTTCGTCCAAGGCAACCGAGGAATCTGTAAAATCTGCATTTAGATTTACCTTGTCTACAAATTGCACAAGATCTTCCCGGATATAATTAAATTCCAGATTACCAATAATATTTGATTTTGGGGTTCGGATTTGCAGTGAATCAAATTGCATTAGTTCCCTGGTATACTTAAAGCTTGTAGAGAGTTTTTCAACATCGATCCCGAGTGTACTTTTAAATGATAAATCTTCGATGACTGTTGTGACATCCGGTCCTAATATCAAGAAATCAGTAGCTTCTATGTTCAGGTCTCTGAAGTTTAAAACCTCTACTTTTTCCTTATTCATGTCCGTTAACCGGAATGTGCTATTATTTATTTGTACGTCAGATGAACTAAAAAAGAAAGGCGGTTTGTTGGGATCTCTGGGCTTTTTGTCATCTAACTTATCTACAAAAACACCTAAATTATTATCATCTTCGCCTTCATATGTTTTTAGATTAAAAAGAAGACCTTCGATATCTATATCTCCAAATTGCAATTTCCCATTAACAAGATTTCGAACACTCAAGATGGAGGTAGAAAGTTCCTGAATATATATAAGCGTGTCCTGCTTATAATCTTCAACATAAACATCCTTAATTGCAGTGTCCCATGTAATAAGCGATATTCTAAGTCTGTCTATATTGATATTGGTGCCAAACTCCTTGTTCAAAGTTTTGGTGGCATACTGTGCAAGCCTGGTTTGAATTGCCGGTAGTGATAGTATTATAGTGCCAAAAACGCAAGCCAGCAGGAAGACTAAAAGCGTTCTTACGATTATTTTTCTCAGTTTTTTGATAGGGCTATTATGTTTTACCTTTGTACTACCAATTTTTGTTCCAAACCATGAACGATAAACAAAATATTTATATCCTGGCTATTGAATCATCTTGTGATGATACATCAGCGGCTGTTATGCATAATGACAAGATGCTCAGTAACGTGGTAGCCACGCAAAAAATTCATGAGGCATACGGAGGCGTTGTACCGGAACTTGCATCAAGAGCACACCAGCAAAATATTGTTCCGGTTGTACACCAAGCGTTAGCCAAAGCAAATATCGACAAAAAACTAGTATCAGCCATAGCATTTACGCGCGGACCTGGACTATTAGGTTCTTTATTAGTAGGGACTTCATTTGCAAAATCCCTTTCTTTAGGTCTGAATGTTCCATTAATAGAGGTTAATCATATGCAGGCACATATTTTAGCCCATTTCATAAAAGAAGGTGATAAAAAAGTTCCCTCCTTCCCTTTTTTAGCTTTGACCATTAGTGGCGGACATACTCAAATAGTTTTGGTCAATGATTATTTTGATATGGAAATCCTTGGTGAAACCCTTGATGATGCAGTTGGAGAGGCCTTTGATAAGAGTGCTAAAATTCTTGGCCTTCCATATCCCGGAGGACCTTTTGTTGACAAGTATGCTGCCAAAGGAAATCCAACAGCTTTCCCATTTCCAAAACCAAAAGTTGAAGGGTTAAACTTTAGTTTTAGTGGCTTAAAGACCAGCATCTTGTATTTTATTCAGAAGGAAACACGTAAAAACCCAGATTTTGTTGAACAGAATTTGAATGACATATGCGCCTCGATTCAATTTACAATCATTAACATATTGATGGATAAACTAAAGAAAGCTTCCATGCAAACGGGTATCAAAGAAATAGCAATTGGCGGCGGCGTTTCGGCCAATTCCGGAATACGGCAGGCTTTAAAAGATAGTGAACTGAAATACGGATGGAATACCTATATTCCTAAATTTGAATACTGCACTGATAATGCCGCGATGATTGGTATTGTGGGCTATTTAAAGTATATTGATGGGGTTTTCAGCGATGAACGAATTGCCGCTAAGGCCAGGTATGTTATTTAACCAATACCAAATTATGAATGGCTTATAACGAGGAATTAGCGAAACGAATTCAACTTGCATTGAAACTATTCCCAGCTTCAATATTCCGGGATTTCCAGGAAAAGAAAATGTTTGGAGGTTTAGCATTTTTGTATCGGGGTAAAATGACGGTTGGTGTTATAAAAAATGATCTGATGGTCAGAGTCCTTGCTAATAAAATGAATGCCTTACTTGCCAAAAACTATGTCCGCCCCATGGACTTCACAAATAGGCCCTTAAAAGAATTTATATATGTTTCAGAACAGGGCTTTCATACTGAGGAACAACTTCAACAGTGGATAGAGTTAGGACTTGAACATGCAAGGAGTAAATTGAATGAAAAATAACTAAACTTTTCTTTAAATAATTATGCAACTATTCTATAACCCGGCGCTGGAAGATGGCGACAACCTATTCTCTTTTAACCAAGAAGAAAGTAAACACATTGTAAAAGTCTTGCGGAAAAAAGAAGGAGACGAAGTTTATATTACCAATGGGAGAGGAGATTTTTTTACTGCTCAAGTACTGATTGCTGATAGTAAGCTGTGTAAAGCTTCAATCATTGCGACACAAAAGAGACATCCAAAAATGTTCAATCTCCACCTGGCCGTTGCGCCCACCAAAAGCATGGATCGTTATGAATGGTTTCTTGAAAAAGTTACGGAAATCGGGGTTCATGAAATAACTCCTATCCTATGTGATCGGTCTGAACGCAAAATCCTCAAAATGGAGAGACTACAAAAAGTAGTGCAGTCTGCGATGAAACAATCAATGCGGACTTACCTGCCCAAAATTAATACACCTGTTTCATTTAAAGAATTCATCGAACAGGAACATAAAGAACTAACGTTTATTGCCCATTGTGAAGATGAAGAGAAACTAGACCTGAAACGATGTATTGCAGCAGATAAAGATGTTACTATTTTAATTGGTCCGGAAGGAGATTTTACGAAAAAAGAGATAAAAGAGGCTTATGATAAAGGTTTTTTGCCAATAACTCTTGGTGAGGCCCGTCTCAGAACTGAAACGGCAGCTATTGTGGCCTGTACAGCTGTGGCATTGATAAATAGTGGATCTTAAGGGATGTTGGCTCTATAACGTTCTTATAGTTCCTGACTTAATTCTAAATTTAAAGTCTGAATTTTTAATTAATACTTAAGGGAAAATATTTTATAAATTAAATTTATTATGCCGATTATAGTATCTTTAGATTTATGACAGCTGACCCTTTTTTATGAAATTACTTCCCTTTTTTTTTACTTTTTTTTGGTTGCTGAACGTAAATTCACAGGAAATCGCGATTTTGAAATATAATGGCGGCGGCGACTGGTATGCCAACCCAACTGCCTTGCCTAATCTAATAAGGTTTTGCAACGAAAATATTGATACAGAAATTGAACCCAGACCTCAAACTGTGGAGGTGGGCAATTCAGAAATTTTTCAGTTTCCCTTTTTGCATATGACGGGACATGGAAATGTATTCTTTACCCAGGATGAAGCAAATAACCTAAGGACATACCTGCTTTCTGGCGGATTTTTACATATTGACGATAATTACGGAATGGAGCCTTATTTAAGGAAAGAAATTATCAAAGTTTTTCCGGAGAAGAAACTTGTTGAAATTGCTGCTGACCATCCAATTTTTAAGTCCCGATACGAATTTCCTCAGGGCTTACCGAAGATTCATGAGCATGATGGCAAAAGACCGCAGGCTCTGGGTATTTTTCATGAGAACAGACTGCTGTTATTATTTACCTATGAATCTGACCTGGGTGATGGCTGGGAAGATCCCGAAGTACACAACGATTCGGAGGAAGTACGTCTAAAAGCCCTGCAAATGGGCGCAAATATCATCGATTATGCATTTAAAAATTGAACAATGAATTCAAAGATGATTGCTGATGGAATATTGAGAGCAGTAGCTGTTATTACGGCAATACTTCTTATCTGCTATTTCTTTTTTAAAATCAGCACACTTCTAATCTATATCACTATAGCGGTTATTATCTCACTGATTGGACGGCCGGTTGTGGTATTCCTCAGAACGCGATTGAAAATGAGTAATACGCTTTCTGTAATTCTAACCATGGTGTTTTTTTTAGGCATTGTCATAGGCATAGTATTGATGTTTATACCCCTATTAATAAAACAGGGGCAAAACCTTTCATTGCTTAATATTGATGCATTACAACAAAATCTGGAAAACCTTTACCATGAGGTAACTAGCTATTTCGGAATTACAAATGTCGACATAAGAACACAGCTTCGTGAATCCAAGATATTTTCCAGGATCAATTTTGCCGTTATCCCGGAATTCTTGAATTCCATAGTAAGTTTATTGGGTAGTTTGAGTATTGGCCTTTTCTCAGTGCTTTTCATAGCTTTCTTTTACCTGAAAGACAGTAAGTTGCTACAGGATAATTTAATGGTCCTAATTCCCGATGACAAGGAACCAAGGTTAAAAAAATCATTGCATACTATTAAATTACTTTTATCCAGATATTTTGGAGGGTTGGTTCTTCAAATCTCCATATTATTTGTCATTTACACCGCAGTCCTTTTAATTTTTGGAATACAAAATCCTGTGGTCATAGCATTTCTTTGTGCACTGTTAAATCTTATTCCCTACATAGGACCTGTAATCGGTGCTTTTTTGATGGCATTGTTAACCATGACCAGTAATTTAGGGGCCGATTTTAGCTCGGTTATTTTACCTAAAACCATCTATGTAATGATTGGATTTACAATCGGACAATTGGTTGATAATTTTTTCTCACAGCCATTTATTTTTTCCAATAGTGTTAAATCTCACCCCTTGGAAATTTTCCTTATTATCATCATTGGCGGTCTGCTATTTGGCATCACAGGAATGATCATTGCAGTTCCCGGATATACGGTAATTAAGGTGATTTTAAAGGAGTTTTTTGCTGAAAATAAGATAGTGAAGTCTTTGACAAAAAATTTATAGTTTTACTTTGAATAAAGATATCTTAAAAACTGGTGTACAGCATTATATAAATAATAATTTAAATACTGACATCCTGTCAGTTTTGCTTAAAAGAAGTAAATTTGATGCAATTTCCTCAAAAGAACTTGCTCAACAGATAGAGGGTAAAAAAAAGTGTTCCTCTAAGATTCCCACCTGGTTCAGAACTGCAAAGATATACTACCCTCCAAAAATAAATATTGAACAATCTTCATCTGAAAAGACAGCCTCCTATAAAGCAGGTTTAGTTAAGGGAAAATCTCTCCTGGATGTAACCGGCGGGTTTGGTGTAGACAGTTATTTTTTTGGTCAGCACATACACCAAGTAACACTATGTGAAATTAGCAAGGAATTATCTGAAATAACCGCCTATAATTTACCGGTACTTGGAGCAATTAATGTTAACGTTTTAAATACAGATGGAATTGATTACTTAGAGAAATTTGATGGAATTTTCGATTGGATCTATATAGATCCTTCCAGAAGAGATAAATCCAAGGGTAAAGTATTTAAACTATCAGATTGTGTCCCCGACGTTACAGTACATTTAGAACTCCTGAAAGCAAAATCAAAAGGTATACTCTTAAAAACTTCTCCCCTATTGGATATTACAAAGGGACTCAAAGAATTAGGAAGCGTAAAGGAAATCCATGTTGTGGCCGTCAATAATGAAGTTAAAGAAGTTTTATGGGTTATTAAGGATAATAACCATGTAGAACCTTTGTTAAAAACCATCAATTTAAAGAATTCAGCTGATGAGGTTTTTATCTTCAAACGGTCAGAAGAAAATTCCATTCAATCTGAGTTTTCAGTTCCCTTAAAATACTTATATGAACCTAATGCCGCTATTCTAAAAGCCGGGGCTTTTAAGGCCATAGGAAATCAATTCCATTTAAAAAAGTTGCACGAACATACACATTTGTACACTTCAGAAGAAAAGGTGAAATTTCCGGGTAGAATTTTTAAAATACTTTCAGTGTATCCATACAATAAGAAGTCAATTACAGCACTGCATGCCGATAAGGCAAACATCACAATTCGTAACTTCCCGGTTTCAGTGGCAGATATCAGAAAAAAGCACAAAATAAAAGAGGGCGGTAATCTTTATCTTTTTTTTATTAGGGATCTTAATGATAAGTTGCAGATTCTTAAGTGCGCTAAAACTTAGCAAATTTATTTTTTCGGTATATTTAGATGATTTAGCAAGATTGGGACAAAAATTGATCATAAATACATGGAATCCAAAACATTCAACATTAACAGGAGAAATTTTCTTAAAGGCGCTACAGCGGCAGCTGTGCTATCTTCATTAGGAACTTACGGCTTTGAGCTCATGCACAGAGACAAACCATGGCGAGTAGGCCTTATTGGTGCCGGTTGGTATGGAAGTAGCGATCTTTATAAGCTCATACAGGTAACTAATGTAGAAGTAATAGCAATATGCGATGTAGACAGTAATTTTACAGAAGATACAGCAAACCTTGTGGCACAACGACAAAGATCCGGTAAAAAACCAAAAAAATATTCAGATTACCGTGAAATGCTGGCCAACGAAGGTCTCGAAATTGTGCTGATAGGTTCCCCGGATCACTGGCATGCCCTTCAGTGTATTGATGCCCTAAAAGCCGGTGCTCATGTTTACGTACAAAAACCAATAAGCGTTGATGTAATGGAAGGAGAAGCAATGGTTGCTGCTGCGCGTAAATATAATAGGGTTGTACAAGTTGGCACACAGCGGAAAAGTACACCCCACCTCATACATGCTAAAAAAAATATTGTGGATACCGGGATGCTTGGAAAAATATCTCATGTTGAGATGTGTTGTTATTTTCATATGCGTGCAAACGGTAATCCTCCAGTCCAGGAAGTTCCTGATTTCCTGGATTATGAAATGTGGACTGGGCCCGCACCACTTAGACCTTACGATGGTTTGCCACACAAAAGATGGTGGCGGACTTTTAGGGAATATGGGAATGGAATAATGGGTGACATGTGCGTACATATGCTCGATACAGTAAGATGGATGCTTGCATTGGATTGGCCTAACCGCATAACTTCTGCCGGAGGTATTTATGTTCAAAAGCAGGGTAAATCTAATATTGCAGACACACAATCCGCCATTTTTGAATATGACGATCTTAACTGTATTTGGCAACACAGAAGCTGGGGGACTCCCGATGATCCTGAATACCCCTGGGCATTTAAATTGTTTGGGGAAAAAGGAACCCTTACCGGGAGCACTATGCAATATGATTTTGTTCCCTACGGTGATGGCAAACCACTGCACATGGATGTAGTCTATGAAAAAGAGAAATATCCGGAAGATTTAACGGAAAAGAATATAGAACTTAATGCCGCACCTGCTACGAGGTTGCATATGCTCGATTTTTTAGCCGCTATAGATAAAGGCACAAAACCGGTTTCGGATATTTTGGATGGCCACATTTCAACGGCAAGTTGTATCCTGGCAAATATGTCAATGGATTTAAAAAGACCTTTGGTTTATGATCGTGAAAATTTGGTAGTAGTAGATGATATAGAAGCGACCAAACTTTTGCAAAGACCTTATCGCAGTCCATATGAACATCCGCATCCAAGTCAATTTATGTAATATAAAATGGTCTCCTAAAATTGGAATGTCCATTCATACAGATGCTGAGTCCACCTATTAAGACTCCGATTCTTCGTCGCCAATGAGAAGCCATGCCCGCCTTCGGGATAAATATGGAGTTCTGCCGGTACTCCTTTTTCATTTAAAGCCTTAAAAAATAACAGACTATTCTCTGGTGGAACCGCCTTATCGTCGGCAGCATGGAAAAGAATTGTAGGAGGCGTATTCTCCGTAACATGAAGTTCATTTGAAAAATAGGTAATATTTGCGGCATCCGGTTCATCTCCCAAAAGGGCCGTTTTGGATCCGCTGTGTGTTGAGGAATCAGAAAAGGAAATAACCGGGTAAACCAATGCCATAAAATCAGGCCTGGCACTTAATAAATCAGCCCCATCTACATATTTATATACTTCGTCTTCAAAATGGGTCCCAAGTGTTGATGCCAGATGCCCGCCTGCAGAAAATCCAATAATTCCGATCTTTTCATCACTAATGTTCCAGTTTTTCGCCATATACCGTGTAAGCCGCATAGCCCTTTGCGCATCCTGTAAAGGAACAATTTGATTATTTTCTAAGGATTTTGAAGTCGGCAACCTATACTTGACAACTATCCCCGCAATTCCTTTAGAATTCAAAAATTTGGCTATATCACTCCCTTCCCAATCATATGCCAGAATTTGATACCCTCCTCCGGGAAAAATTAACATTGCCTTACCTGTACTATTTGCTTCAGAAGGTAAATACACCTCTATTTGAGGATATTGAACAAAACTAATTCTTTGAATAGCTCCCTTTACTATTATTTCTTTTTCATCACTCTCAATTCGGTTAGGCACTCCGTCTGACGGCCACAGAGGTAATATAGTATCCTGTGGATACCCACTATACACTAGTAAAAAAGCAATAAAAGAAGCATATATCGGCCAATTCTCTGGTTTGTTTTTCATTTGTCTTATCAATCTTTAATGATCATTGCTTACATTCCCATTTAAAATCTGCAATACGGTCATTTGAAGCACTGGCCAGGTTATAATGCCACCACTCTGTCCTAATTGACCAAAATCCGTATTTTTCCATCGTTTCTTTTAAAACCCTTCTATTGTCAAGGATTTCTTGAGGTAAATCCATATTATCATGATATGCCTTTTTCCCAAAGAAGTCAAAATCGGTTCCCATATCCAGTTCTTCCCCGGTCGTTGTAACCAGGGTAATATCTACGGCTCCACCTTTATTATGGATAGAACCTTTAACAGGGTTTGCTACATACTGCGGATTTGGCACAATCTCCCACATTTTATATTGCACAGAATTAGGCCTGTAGCAATCATAAAACTTAATTTTTAAACCCTTTGAAATAAAATCGTCGTTTGCCTTTATTAAGGCCTTCGCGGTCTTTACACGTGTATAACATTCAGCACATTCGTAAACTTTGGCTTTTAAAAAATTATTTTCGGTTGCATATCTCAGGTCATATTCAAAATCATTGCTGTAATCCGCCAAACGCACAAAAGTGGTATCCGCTAAGTTTTCAAAAGATTTAAGTGCGTGTATTTTTGGAATCATTTTCGGTTGTTCCGTGGAATCCAAAACACTAACCGAATCCAATTTGGCTTCTATTGAATTTACTTTTTCCGATTTTTCTCTACATCTGGAAAATACAAGGATCAAACAAAAAAATATGATGTGTTTCAAAAGTGATTGTCGAAATTGAATGGTTAAAAGACGAAGTTAGAGAAAATTAAAAACACATGCACTTCTACTAACTCATTTCCAAAGTGAATTTTTTAATAGAATATTCACAATAAAATATAATCCCTGATTCCGCTTAAATGAGATAATATCAAATTGAATTATGATTGAATAAAGGTGTAACTTAGGAGAGCTTAAAGAGGGTTAGTGGAAATGTCCATACTACAACGGAAGGGCTTGTATGCAAACTATATGGCTTTTAGAGAATGAGATACCCATCTTTACCTGTTTAAAAGAAAATCTATCCCTATGAAAAATTATTTTGTTTTCCTGTGTTTAGCATTAATCCCCCTTGGGAATCTTTGGGGCCAGTCTGAATGGTTACTTGGTTTTGAGAAACCTCAGCAGAATCCAATAATGACTGCAGATTCTACCTATCTGTTTAAGTGTCCAATAGAAAAAAAGATGGTGAATTGGCAAAAAGCAGATGTTTTTAATCCCGGGGCCATTGTCAGGAATGACACTGTTTTTATGCTTTTCAGGGCCGAAGATAATCCGGACGCTATTTTGGGCGGAAGAACTTCACGCATTGGACTTGCCTATAGTACTGATGGTCTTAATTTTACAAAATTTCCCAAGCCCGTTTTATATCCTCAGGAAGATAATTTTCGGCAGTGGGACTATCCCGGAGGCGTTGAAGATCCAAGAGTAGTAGAAATGCCTGATGGCACATATATTATGCTATACACAAGTTGGAATAAAGATGTTGCCCGACTTTCCAGTGCCTCATCCAAAGATCTTAGAAAATGGATAAAACACGGACCTGTTTTTGAAAGTTTTCAAAATGGAAAATTCAATAATATCTGGAGTAAATCCGGCTCTATGGTCACAGAACTAAAAGACGGTAGATTGATTGCCAAAAAAGTAAATGGTAAATTTCTAATGTATTGGGGAGAGTTATTTGTGAATTTAGCCCAATCTGAAGATGGTCTGGATTGGGAGCCGTATTTAGATCATGAGGGTGAATTATTGCATATTTTTAAACCTTCTATCGGCGAATTCGACAGTCATTTAACAGAACCCGGGCCTCCCGCTTTGTATACGGAGGATGGTATATTATTGCTGTACAATGGCAAAAACCTCAGTGGTGAAGGCGCTACCCAAAAAGTGCCTGAAGGCACTTATTGCGGAGGTCAGGTACTGTTTGATCTTAAAGATCCTTCACGGCTTATCAAAAGACTTGAGGAACCTTTTATTTGTCCTAGCCTTCCGCACGAAACCAGTGGTCAATACAAAGCTGGAACTACTTTTATTGAAGGATTGGTTTATTACAAAAATAATTGGATTCTTTACTATGGAACAGCGGATTCCATGGTGGGTGTGGCCATAAAATCCGAATAAATGAAATTCTTCCTCAAATTCTTGTTATTAGTACTCCTAATTGGGTGTGTTGATAAGAAAGACGACTTAAAAGCGTTGACCAGACCTAATATAATTCTTATTGTAACTGACGATCAGGGCTGGGGAGATTTAAGTTTTAATGGGAATTCGAATTTAGAAACCCCAAATCTCGATCATCTTGCAAAAACCGGAGTCTACTTTGAAAACTTTTATGTTCAGCCTGTATGTTCTCCTACAAGGGCTGAAATACTTTGTGGGAGACAATTCCAAAGGCTTGGCGTCTATGCCACTTCTGCAGGTGGTGAGAGATTGAATCTGGACGAAACTACGCTTGCCGAAGTATTTAAAAAAGCGGGGTACCAAACAGCTGCCTATGGCAAATGGCACAGTGGTATGCAACCACCTTATCATCCAAATTCTCGTGGCTTCGATGATTTTTATGGTTTTGCTTCAGGTCATTGGGGTAATTACTTTTCTCCTATTATTGAGCATAATAGCAAACTGGTGAAAGGAAATGGGTTTTTGGCAGATGATCTCACCAGTAAAGGCCTGGAATTTATCACAAAGAATAAAGAGAAGCCCTTTTTACTTTATTTACCCTATAATACACCTCATAGCCCCATGCAGGTTCCTGATAAATATTGGAACAAATTTGTGGATAAGGAGTTAGCAAAAAAGCATCGGGATTCGACTATAGAGGACGTCACCTTTACAAAGGCGGCGCTTGCCATGGTTGAGAATATTGATCATAACGTTGGGAGGATAGTAGCTAAACTTCAGGAACTGAATTTAGAGGAAAATACCATACTTGTATATCTCTCAGACAATGGGCCTAATGGATGGCGTTGGAATGGAGGAATGCGGGGTAGAAAAGGTTCAACCGACGAAGGCGGGGTTCGCAGCCCTTTATTCATTAGCTGGAAAAATACAATTCCAGAATCTAAAAACATAAATCAAATAGCCAGTGCTATTGACATCCTGCCTACTCTGGCAGGATTGGCCGGTATAGAGCCAAAAACTCTAAAACCACTGGACGGTATCAATATGGAGTCCCTGATTTTTGAGGAAAATCCATACTGGGAATCCCGATTTATTTACAACCACTGGAATGAGAAAACCAGTGTAAGATCGCAGGAATTTAGATTAGATCATGAAAACCGACTATACCATATCCCTTCAGATCGGGGCCAGACAAAAGATGTATCCAAAAATTATCCTGAAGTTTATACTTCGCTATTAAACGCTAAGGAAAACTGGCTGGAAGAAGTTCCCCATCCTTCAGCCAATAGCAGACCGTTTACCGTAGGACATCCTGACTTTAAGACGACCCAACTACCGGCCAGGGATGGTATTTCGCATGGTGGAATCAAACGCAGTAACAAATATCCAAATTGTTCTTTTTTTACAAATTGGAAAAGTCTCGAAGACAAGATAAGCTGGGATATAGAAGTTTTATCCGATAGTGATTATGAAGTTATTGTGTACTATACCTGCACCCAAAAAAATGTCGGGTCTACTTTGTTACTGGAGTTCGATTCGGGTAACCTTAGCAAAACAATTACCGAGTCTCATGACCCACAGCTCAAAGGAATGGAAAATGACAGAACTCCACGAATTGAATCTTATGTCAAGGATTTTAAACCTCTTTCTATGGGCATAATGAAATTAAAAAAAGGAAAAGGGCAACTTACCCTTAAGGCATCCCAAATAATTGGTGAAGAGGTTATAGATTTTCGACTGCTGCTTTTTACCAGGCTGAACTAGAAATTAATCCGTGCTAAATACTAATTCATCGCTGTCCTCATAACCAATACGAACGGCCTTTGCTATAAATGATACTTTTTTATCTAAAGGCTCAGAATAAATATGCCAGCTTTTGTCTCCGGATTCTTTCCAAATAATGGTGGCATCATACTTTTCCGAAATCAGATTGATGCTGTTATCGTCCTCTTCCATTTGCAGTGGTTTTAACTTAGGTTGTTTACCATTGGGAAGCCACCTGGCTATTAAATCTTTTTCCGGAATTCTACCCTGGTCATTGGTTTCCTCTATCCAACTATCTAAAGTCCTTCTTAAGTGTAATAATGTATCCTGATAAGTTATTTGATCTGAAAGATTGACTAATTCAAAAGGATCATTTTGTAAATCATATAATTCCTCAGCCGGCTTTGGTGTCCTGAACCATAAAGAAGGTATTGAATCCAATTTTCCCGATTCCTTTAATGCCATCATATTTTGCATCATAGGCATTTGTTCGCGGTATTTAACTGCGAGGGCATGCGGTATTTCTATGTTATAATTCCTGATGTACTTGTAATTCTTAGACCGTACAGCACGTAATTTATCATACATTTCATCGAACCTGTCCGAGGATGCAAAAATATAGTCACTGTTCGCACTGTCTCTGTATACCCCAAATTGCGCTTTGCCTTGCATTACCTTGGGTGGAGCAATACCTGCCCACGAAAGCATTGTTGGGGCGAAATCGATAAAGCTAATAAGTCGATCATCGTTATTACTATTCTTTGTATTATCCTGAAATTTGATAACCAAAGGAACTTTAATGCCTGTATCATATAAAGCTCGTTTATGTCTTGGAAAAGGACCACCATGATCTCCGTAAAAGAAGATTATACTATTATCATACAGACCATCTTCTTTTAATTGATTTATGATCTTACCTATTTGTTCATCCAGGCGTTTTAAGTTGGAATAATTGACAGCTATATCATGGCGAATGACATCGGTATCGGGAAAATAAGGTGGAACCCTTACCGAATCTGGTGAGACATACAATTCTTCTTCACCCTGTTTCCAAATACCTGATTCATGACAAACATTAAAATTAAAAACCGAGAAAAAAGGCGCATCCTTTGGTCCGTTGCGCCAATGTGCATCCTTGCTGCTTTCGTCCCAACCAGATTCGGGAGCTTTGAAATTGTAATCCTCTTTGGCATTATTGGTACAATAATAACCCTCTTTGCGAAGGTATTCTGTAAACATTTTAACTCCATCCGGGACTAAAGGCGAATAACTCGGAATACCTATTTCTGGTTGATTTTCTGTGGAATATGCATTATAAGTACGCATATTATGGGTGCCTAATGTAGTCGGATACATCCCGGTAATTATAGCACTTCGTGCAGGAGCACAAACGGGTACGGGCGAAAAGGCATTAGTAAAAACAACGGCATCTGATGAAAGTGACTCTATATAAGGCAGTGAGATTGTATTATCACCATACATTGGAAAAAATTCTGGCGATTGGTCCTCTGCAACCAACCAGATAATGTTTGGCCTTGTTTGAGCCATACTTTCTATTTCTTTTTCCTTACAGCCCGTTCCTAAAGCGAAGAAAAAAGTACCCCAAATAAATGATCTGATAAATTTATTCAAAGGCTTTCAAGAAATTTTAGACTTTGAGGCACCTGTTCCACGACCCTGGAGCACTCATCTTCAATAAACATATATTCAACTACACCAAGCTCTTTTGCTCGTTTAACCACTCCGGCAATATCTACCTGACCTGTTCCCAGCACTACATTGGTCTCCACGTCTTCGTGCCCTGTATCATTACCCTTTACTCCATGCTCCATATCCTTAAGGTGAAGTAATACAACCTTATCGGGATATCGATTCAAGATCTCTAAAGGATCAGCTCCTCCATGATGTACCCAGTAAACGTCCATCTCAAAAGCGAAGTCATTGGCATTTTTTGCCATATAATCAAACAGGGTGCCATCTTCATAAGGCCGGAATTCATAACCATGGGCATGGTAGGCCAGCGTAATACCTTCTTCCTTCAGGCGTTTCCCTGCATTATTAAAAACTGCGGTAGCCTCTTTTGTTTTGGCAATATCGAAAGTATTTCCATCATGCGGAATCCATGCACACATCACATATTTAGCACCAAAGGTTTTAGCATTTTTAACGACCTTCTCGACATCATTCTGAAGGTCTTCATATCCTGCTCCCACACTTACCATTTCGAGACTATTCGCTTTTAGTAATTTCTTATATTCCTCCATAGGAAGCCCGTAACTGCCTCCACCTTCTATTTTGGTAATTCCCCATTCGTTAACAAGTTTAAGGGTTCCTTCAACATCAGTTTTAAACTGATTTCTTAGACTGTACAACTGTAACCCAACTTCCTGTGCGATAATCTGATACGTTCCAAACAGGCAGCAAAAAAGTAGCAATCCAGGAATTCTAAAATTCTTTTTTGTATTCATCTTATTCAATTTTAATTATGTTAATAAATTTCCTTCATCATCCCACTCCGCAATTATGCCACGTTTGCTTTGATCTACACATTTAGCCAGCCATTCTTCGTCATAAGCCAAGCCGTGTTGTTCCAAAACATCTTCCGGCACCCCATCCCAAACATTAGGCATATTCCCTTTATACCCAAGGTCCTCAATTCCAATTTTGGAGGTGTAGTATCCTGTAAGTGTAAGATTGCGCATTAAAGAAAAAAACTGTATCTCCAGAGGGTGTTCATCAATGGGAATTTCCGGATCATAGAACGCAATAGAATCGAGTATCTGTTTTTGCTGCTCCTCCGCAGCCGATTTAAATTCTGTCCCAAATTCGGTATTGCTTTTGTGATCGAGCCACATAAGACCTCCGCGTAAATTTGTCTGCAGTTTAGGGACATCTTTAGCCATAAATTCAATAAACTCCTGCACCCCCGCGTCTGTCGCGCCACCAAATTTATCATTAGGCGGCATTATTAGATTACTAAGTACCGCTATTGTGCCTAATTCATGTTCATTAAAAAACTGTTCAGAATTTAACTTCTCTATTAGCTCTTTTTCTTCCGCGGTCCTGCCAAAAAGATTACTATCAGATTTTACTTTTGCCAATTCCTCCGTGCTTGCCGCTTCCGGTTTACAACCATGAACAACCAAACCGCCGGCAACGGTTCCGAGTAAGATTGATTTTATACTCTTCCTTCTATCCATCTTTTAGATATTTTGTTGTTTTAATTGTTCCACAATATAATCTGATGCGCGCCATGAAAGGGCCAATATAGTCCATGTGCAGTTTTTATCTCCCTGCGAAACAAAAGGACCGGCATCGGTAATAAAAACATTATTTACGTCATGTAATTGTTGAAATTTGTTTACAACCGACTTTTTTGGATCATCACCCATTCTTGTTGTTCCAACCTCATGTATTATTCTACCCGGGGCCAGAAGTCCGTAGTCATCTTCTTTGGAAGGTGTCTCGCCCAGAACTTCTCCTCCCATATTATGGATCAGTTCTTCAAAAGTAGACTGCATATGCCTCGCCTGATTTCTTTCAAAATCTGACCATTTATAATTAAACCGAAGCACCGGGATTCCAAATTGATCGACGGTCGTCGGATCTATTTCACAATAGTTGTCTTCTCGTGCAACTGCTTCTCCACGACCACCAAAGCCCAGGACGGAACCGTAATATTTTTTTACATCATTACGTAAACTTTCACCATAGCCTCCTGTTGGTAAACCAAAAAACTTATTGAAATCATTAGGGTTAAACCCAAATCCGTAATTAGGCATGCCCATGCCTCCCCAGACCTCAATATGATAGCCTCTCGGGAAGTCCAGGTCCTTATTATCTAACCACCAGGGTGTATAAACATGCATTCCGCCTACGCCGTCTTCATTGTAAACTTTACGGTTCATGAGACCGGGAATAAATCCGGCCCTGCTACTACCTGTTGAGTCGTGAAGATATTTACCTACTACATTACTGCTATTTCCCAGTCCATTTGGATGTTGTTTACTTTTTGAGTTTAGAAGTATCCGTGCAGAACTACAGGCTGAAGCTGCTAACACTACAACCTTGCCTCGTAGCTGGTACTCCTTGCGGTCGTCCTTGCTTATATAAGAAACCCCTGTTGCTTTTCCTTCATCATTTGTGGTTACTTCGCGTACTACAGAATTGACATAAAGATCTACCTGACCCCCGCTTTTTTGAGCCGGAAAAATTAAACATGAGCCAGCGGAAAAATCGGCATAAACCTGACAAGATCGGGAACATTGGCCGCAATAAAAACAAACCCCTCGATCGTTGTTTATTTTCTTAGTCAGCATTGACATTCTGGAGGGGATAACCGGAATATTAGATTTACGCGCACCTTTAATATACATCAGCTCATGCAGTCTCGGCTTAGGTGGTGGCAGAAAAAAGCCATCAGGATCATTGGGCAGTCCCTCATTGGTTCCAAAAACACCAATGAGCTTATCTACTTTATCGTAATATGGCTTTACATCTTCATACCCTATAGGCCAGTTTTCGCCCAAACCATCAATGTCCTTATGTTTGAAATCATTAGGTCCAAAACGAAGCGAAATTCTTCCCCAGTGATTGGTTCTGCCGCCCAACATATGCGACCTGTACCAATCAAACTCGGTACCTTCTGCCCGCGTATAAGGCTCTCCTTCTATTTCCCAACCCCCGTAAGCCATGTCGAACTCTCCAAAATCTCTTGTAGTATTAGCACCTCTTCGCGGTGATTGGTAAGGCCATTTTAACTGGGTCATTTGTTCAGGATCTGCGGGGTCAAAAAAAGGCCCTGCTTCAACAACGGCGATTTTCAGACCGGCGTCTGCTAAAACTTTAGCCGACATGCCTCCACCAGCGCCTGATCCAACTATTATGGCATCATACATAGTTGGCGATTCTTTTATTTGCATAAGTTATATTTAGTGTATCTTAAACCTTTCAATTTGAAATTTCAAGTATAATATGTATCAAATTAGTACAATTATTTTGTAGCCAGAAATGTTTGGCAGAAATGTACAAGTAATTGACAATTTAGTTTCAGCGTTATGATAAAGAAAGCATCGAATAGTACCAGATAATTTACTAAGATTATAATACTCTTCTTATACCTGAAAAATCCTGCCTATATTGTGTTGGCGTGCTGCCTTTGTTCTTTCTAAATACACGGTTAAAATTCGCAATACTATTAAAACCGCACATAAAAGCTATTTCTGATATGCTCAGATCTCTTTCTATCAGCCATTTGGAAGCATAACCTATTCGCACATCATTAACATATTCCACAAATGTCTTTCCCGTTCGTTTTTTAATAAACCTGTTAAACGAAACACTACTCATATTCATAATATCAGCAACCTCCTGAAGCGTCATTTTTGAAGAATAATTTTCCTGTACATAATCATATAATGTTTTAAGTTTATGATTGTGTTCAAAGTTTTCCAGATGAATTGTCGTAGTTGATAATAACCTTTGATTTCTTGACGTTGCCAGGTCATATAATATTGAGAACAGCTCTATAAAATAATCGATTCCACCGAGTTTGGACACCTTTAATAACCTGGGTGCCAAGGCACGGGTCACTTCTTCAGAAAATAGAATTCCATGCGCCGACTTATCATACAAGTCTTTTAAGGGCTTCATGATTCTGCGCCCAAGAAAAGTCGAATTGAATAGATCATTGTGAAATTGAATCGTTATTTCGTGGATATTTTTTTGGGTACAGTGATGTTGTTCCCATCCATGAAAAAGATTAGAACCAACTAATACCAATTCCAAATCATCAATTTCTTCTATGCTGTCACCTACAATTCTTCTGACACCTTTGCCATTGGATATAAAGTTAAGTTCCAGCTCCGGATGAAAATGTACCGGATAATCAAAAAAATCTTTTACCCTGTCAAAAACAAGAAAACTGTCTTCATTGGAAAGTGGTGTAATCTCACGATGAATTCTTTTGAGTAATTCCATTATTTGGTACCAGATCTGTTGTTATAATTCATTGATATGATAAAATAATACCAAAACAATATTAACAAATATTTTAGATTTGACCCAGAATTTGGCAATGGAAGGGTATTTAATTTTACAAGTTTTCAAAAAAAACCTTGTTTTGTTACAAATTCCTTCAGATTTGAATAATCTTTATTTTTTAAGAAAGACCAAAAAATGCTACAGGGAATAGATATTGCAATAATCCTATTATACCTTTTAGCTACTGTGCTCATTGGTCTTATACTTCGAAAAAGGGCACAAAGAAGCAAAGACGATTATTTACTGGGTGGCAAATCCCTGCCATGGTATATGCTTGGTCTTTCTAATGCGTCTGGCATGTTTGATATTTCAGGCACCATGTGGCTGGTTACCTTAACATTTGTATATGGCTTAAAAAGCATTTGGATACCCTGGCTGTGGCCTGTGTTTAATCAGATATTTCTTATGATCTATCTCAGTGCATGGCTGCGCCGTTCTAATGTTACAACAGGTGCGGAATGGATCTTATTCAGGTTTGGTGAAGGCAGGGGTGGCAGATTATCACATACTGTCGTTGTTGCCTTTGCCATTATCAGCTGCCTGGGGTTTCTTGCCTATGGCTTTATTGGACTTGGAAAGTTTGTTGAAATATTCATTCCATGGGAAATAGTAAGCGCATACATTCCCTTTGATGTCCCGCTGGAATATGTCCCTCATTTCTATGGAACTGTTTTCACCATGTTCGCTGTATTTTATTCGGTACTTGGAGGCATGTCTGGCATTGTTTGGGCAGATCTTTTACAATTTTCAATAATGACGATCTCCTCATTTGCAATAGCTTTTATAGCCTGGCAGGCCATGGGGACAAATACCCTGAACGTCCCGGAGGGCTGGATGGATCCCTTTTTTGGATGGACTCTGGATATTGATTGGACAGGCCTTATTGCAGAAGTGAATGACAAAATTGCCTCAGATGGCTATACATTATTTGGATTGTTTTTTATGCTGGTTGTCTTTAAAGGTATTCTGGCCAGTATTGCCGGTCCTGCTCCAAATTATGATATGCAGAAAATACTATCTACCAAATCGCCGAAAGAAGCAGCCAAAATGAGTGGGTTTGTTTCTATTGTACTTATGCCTACGAGATATCTCATGATAGGCGGTTTTGCAGTATTGGGAATCCTTTTTTATGATCAGTTGGATCTTCAACGCGCGGGAATGATCGATTTTGAAAATATTCTGCCCTCGGCAATTAATAAATTTGTGCCTGTTGGTTTAATGGGTCTTTTATTGGCTGGCCTTTTGGCTGCATTTATGTCAACTTTTGCGGGAACCCTTAATGCGGCTCAGGCCTATATTGTAAATGATGTTTATTTAAGGTATAAGAAAGATGCAAAACCAAAAGAAATAAAATGGATGAATTACGGCAGTGGTCTGTTCGTTGTAATCGTAAGTATTGCCCTGGGTTTCTATGTAGAAGATGTGAATTCTGTTTTACAGTGGATAGTTTCTGCCCTTTGGGGAGGTTATGTAGTATCCAACACCTTAAAATGGCATTGGTGGCGATTTAACGGTTACGGTTATTTTTGGGGAATGCTATCCGGCCTGATACCTGCCATTATTTTTCCTCTTGTCTTTAAGGAAACTTTGGAACTTTATCTTTTCCCTCTTATTCTTATAATTACGGCCCTCGGCTGCATAATAGGAACTTATATGGGGCCTCCTACAAATGAAGCCACCCTGGTTAATTTTTACAAAAAGACCAGGCCATGGGGATTTTGGAAGCCAATACAGGATAAAGTTATTGCTCAGGATCCGGATTTCAGGAAAAACAAAATGTTTAAAATGGACATGTTCAATATTTTTATTGGAACGGCTGCTCAAACACTTCTGGTAATTATACCTATATATTTAATCCTGAGAGAATATACATCTTTATGGATATCGCTTCTAATTTTTGCGGTGTGCGGTTTTCTACTCAAAAAATTCTGGTGGGATAAATTAGATGAACAAATGTAACGTGATGGAAACACCCAAGCTAAAAAACCAAAAGCGGATTTGGAATTATGAGCAGCTTATGAGAAATCATCAACAACTCATAAACCGGACTAATCACGCAATTCCCGAAAATAGTGGTTTAATTTCCAGGTATAAGCATCCTGTAATTACCGCCGAGCATATTCCAATAAACTGGCGGTACGATTTAAATGCAAAGTCCAACCCATTTGGATTAGAACGAATAGGTGTTAATGCTGCATTTAACGCAGGGGCAATTAAATGGAATGATAAATATACTCTTGTAGTCAGGGTTGAAGGCAGTGACAGGAAATCCTATTTTGCTTTTGCAGATAGCCCGGATGGAATAAATAGATTCGAATTCCGGGAAAAACCCTTACTGCTTCCACAATTAAATGATCCGGATATCAATGTTTATGATATGCGGCTGATAGCACATGAAGATGGATTTATTTATGGTATTTTTTGTACAGAAAGAAAAAATCCTGATGCTCCTTTGGGAGACACCTCCTCTGCAATTGCCAATGCGGGCATTATAAGATCTGAGGATCTTAAAAACTGGGAGCGTCTGCCCGACTTAATAACCGGTTCCAATCAACAAAGAAATGTGACTTTGCACCCGGAATTCGTTCAAGGCAAATACGCCATATATACCAGACCACAGGACGGATTTATTGAAACAGGATTGGGAGGAGGCATAGGACTTGGATTTATAGAGGATATGAATCATCCGGAGATAATTGATGAGACTATTATAAACCCAAAAGCCTATCATACTATATATGAACTAAAAAACGGTTTGGGACCTTCACCAATTAAAACGCAGGAAGGCTGGCTTCACCTGGCACATGGAGTCCGTAATACGGCTTCGGGTTTACGATATGTATTATATCTTTTTATGACAGATTTAATGGATATTTCTAAGGTTATTTATCAACCGGGAGGTTATTTTATGGCTCCAAATGATAAAGAGATTATAGGAGATGTAGGTAATGTCCTTTTTTCTAATGGCTGGATAACCGATAGTGACGGTACCATTTATATGTATTACGCCTCCTCGGATACAAGAACCCATGTAGCCACCACTACTGTTAATATATTAGTCGATTATTGCAAAAATACACCTGCAGACAGGTATTCAACCAACGAATCTGTGAAAAATATTTTAAACCTGATTGAAAGGAATGAAATACAGTATTAAAAATAGTTTCCCCAACCTGCGCTTAGTTTTTTTTGAATTAGCGAGGCGTTTCCCGTATCTGACTGGCAAATCAAAGGGGAACGATTGCAGTGTAGATGCACTTATTATTAAGATTGCATCAGTAGCGTAGTAAGCAATGCCTTTTGGTTAACCCCAGAAGGTGTTGTTTTACGCTAAATTTGGTAACATTCTATTATTGAAGTTGAAAAAAATAACAAAATGTTAATTTTATATATGTAACAAATTCTTAATATTTCATTATTTGACTATTAATTGATAAAATATTGTCACTGTTCTTTATATAATTCACATAATTTTATTAATATTATCCTAAATTTATGGTTTATTTTAACATTTGCCGAAAACGATTTCGTAATAATGAGAAGTAAAACCGTGAAAATCAATTAATTAAAGCTAACTAAACATTAAACGATTATGATTCTAAAAAGTGATTATCACTCGTTAAAATCTTGTGCCGGTAAAATTAGCAAGTCCAGCATCAAGATTTTTTCATTACTCATGGGTCTTGTTTGTTCGTTTGCTATCGCAGCACCAACAACAAGTCTCGAAACAGTAACAACGATTGAAGCATTTCAATCTACCATCACAGGTACTATTACAGATGCGAGCGGAGTTCCGCTTCCTGGTGCCAATGTGGTAATTAAAGGAACCTCAACTGGTGCTGCGGCCGATTTTGATGGAAATTATACCATTCAAGCCAGCCCGGGAGATGTCCTTGTGTTTTCCTACACCGGTTATAATTCTTCGGAAATAACCGTGGGAACGTCCAATGTTATCAACGCAACCCTTGAGGAAGGACTTACCCTGGATGAAGTTGTAGTAACAGGGTATACGGTTGAAACTAAAAGGGAAACCACTGCTGCTGTATCTATTGTTAGTGCTGAGGAGTTGGCAGCAATACCCTCCGGTAACGTAGAACAGCAATTAGCAGGTAGGGTTGCCGGTGTAACTGTAATTACAAATGGTCAGCCAGGAACTGCAAGTCAGGTCCGGGTACGTGGTTATGGTGGTTTTGGTGGAAACCAGCCACTTTATATTGTAGATGGGGTACCTATTCAGGATATAGGATTCTTAAGCCCGGACGATATTGCTACTACCACAGTACTTAAGGATGCTGCCGCAGCTTCTATTTATGGAGCAAGAGCAGCCAACGGTGTAATCGTTTATACTACAAAACAAGGAGCGCGTGGTGATAGAAAAACCAATATTTCAATTAATATCCAAAGTGGTGTTACAGATCCTAACGTAGCTGGTTCACCAAAAATGCTGAACCCACAGGACATGGCGGAGTATACACATATTGGTTTTAGAAACAACGCGGCAGCTAATGGTACTACACCACAGTATACGCATCCACAATATGGTCCTAATGCAACACCAACCTTCCCGGATTATCTGCATGCAGATGGGCAGAATGGTGTTTCAGCCAGTGATATAAATTTAGCGCAGATCCAGGCTAACTATGAAGCAGATCCTGAAAATGTATTCTTAATACGTCCAAACCTGGCAGGTACAAACTGGTACAGAGAAATCACAAGGATTGCACCGGCGCTTAGAGCAAACATTGGTTTTGATGGAGGTAACGAGAATAGTCGCTTCTATATTGGTTTAAGTGTGCAGAAGCTGGACGGTATACTTTTAGCCAACTCCCAGGACAGGTACACTGCCCGCTTTAATTCAGAATTTGATCTGGCACCCTGGTTAAGCATTGGAGAAAACTTGCAGATTACCTATAATTCGGTTGTAGGTCAGACAGGGGATAACGGAGGGCAAGGAATTGCTAATGATGAATCCGAAGTACTTTCGGCCTATCGTATGCCCACTATTATTCCTGTTTTTGATGATTTTGGCAGTTATGCAAGTACAAGGGCTGCTGGTTTTAATAACCCGCGGAACCCGGTTAGAAGATTAGCACAAGACAGAGGAGATGATGTAGCATTTTCAACAAGTGCTTTCGGTAATTTTTATGCACTGATCAAACCTTTTGATGGTTTTACATTTAGAAGTAGTATAGGTGGTCAATATTTTAATTTCACTAATAGAGATTACAATTACAGGTATTTAGGAGATTCTGAACCACAGGCCAGTTTTAGCTTTAGTGAAGGTGCTAATTATGGCTTCTCATGGACGTTTACGAATACCATTACCTATGAAAAGTTAATTGCAGACAAACACAAGTTAAAAGTTTTACTTGGTCAGGAGGCAATTGAAGGGACAAATACCCCGGTAGCAGCGCCGAGAGGAAGAAGAATCCAGGGTTCTGGTATTAATCCTTTCTCTACAGATTTAGATTTTGTTACCCTATCTGCCGTGCAGAGCCCGGTGGTTCAAAGTTTTATATTCAAAGGTGCTAACTTTAGTTCTTTGTTTGGTCAGCTTCAATATAATTATGACGAAAGATATTAT
The DNA here is from genome assembly GCF_947258525.1 of uncultured Eudoraea sp. Lineage (GTDB taxonomy): Bacteria > Bacteroidota > Bacteroidia > Flavobacteriales > Flavobacteriaceae > Eudoraea. Next base: position 253 of record NZ_CAMYIP010000155.1, on the reverse strand, counting down.
GTTTCTGCAGTTGTTAGACGAGACGGTTCTTCGGTTTTCGGTGCTAATAATAGATATGGTACATTCCCTGCATTTTCTGGAGCCTGGAGGATTATTGGGGAATCTTTTATGGATAACCAAAACTTCTTCCAGGATTTAAAAGTCCGGGTAGGATGGGGTCAAATGGGTAACTCCAACAATGTGGATCCCGCCAACCAGTTTTCTTTAGCGGCTTCTAATTTAGGTAATACTTTTTATCCTATAGGTGGTCAGA
>NZ_CAMYIP010000154.1 GCF_947258525.1 uncultured Eudoraea sp. | reverse complement strand
TTTCGGATTCAATTCATTCGATGGTGATATACATTCCAGATCTTCAATTTATTCATGCTCAAGATATCACTTTAAATGCAAAATATTTTTGTTTTGAAAAATAAACGAAATAATGAATATCTGTAGTATTGGGTGAATAAATGTATGTTGGAGATATCGGCAATTTTGAAAGGGTAAATCCTATCTATTATTTTAACTCAAGCCCTAACAGAGTAATATCATCCTGAGGATTTGTATTATTGCCAAATTCCATTAAAGAATTAATACACTGATCAATCATATTCGTGACTGATGCAGCCTTCTGCGTTTTCAAACTATTATAGAACCGATCGTCACCGTAAAATTCCTCTTTATCATTCTGGTATTTATTCCGTCAGTATAAATAAACAGTTTATCCCCAGGTTTCATTTTGAGCTGACCTTCCTCAAACTTAATTTTACCATCATCGAGGTCATCAAAGTCTCCAATTCCTACGGTGGGTCCTCCTTTTTTTAGCAATTCTATAGTTTCGCTTTTATGTAATAGTATGGGAGATGGATGCCCTGCATTACTATATATCGTATCACCATTTTTAACATTGATGATGAAATAGGTAATGGTAAAGAAATTGTTAAATCTTTCAAATGGAAACTCTTTATCAAGGGCATTCAGCACTTCAGCCGGTGCCATGATTGATGAATTTTGTAATAATTGAGCTGAGTTTTGTTGCAAAAATTGAGAGACTGAGACTGTCACCATTGCCGCTGGAACACCATGTCCACTAACATCCAACATATAAATTCCCAGGTGCTCAGCATCTATTTTGAAGATATTAAAGATATCGCCACCCATGTGTTCACATGGTTCAAACTTCCATGCAATCTCTAAATTTTCCTCGAAAAAAGTTTTTTGGGGTAAAAGGCTCCTCTGTATTTCAGCTGCCGCTTTTAGGTCTAATTCTATACGTTGGTCTTTTTCAATTAGTTCATTATTAAGACTTCTTAGCCGCTTTTCTGCTAAAGCATACTTATTAATCAACTCTCTAAGAAGCCTTTTGTTTATGTCTTTTTCGTTTTCGTCTGCTGAATATTCCAACAGCGCTTTAATAAGCTGATTATCTTGAGAGCTTTTAATATCTGATTTTCTTAACTGGTCTTTTATTAAATGTTTAATGTTCATCTGTATTGAACCGCTCCCTAAGATTTGAAAAATTCAAGCTATTTTCGTCTTTAATAATACGGTCTATCCCTACTTCTTTTTGAGATATAAGTTGCTCGAAAATATATCTCATTATATTTCTATCGGTAATAATACTTCCATGTTGTGGCGCTATTGCAGTAAATGGGACTTCCAACATTTTTTTAAGAGCGTATTTTAACGCTTTTCTGGAAGGCATGATGATTTTATGAAAATTCAATATATCATTGATCGGACAGTTTTCTCTATTGCTCGGACATTTGGTAAGGCTTACGCAGTCTATACATTGCGGTCTTAGTTTTAAAAACAGATCCCATTCGGTGCCATAGCTGCCAAAAATATCGCTTGTAAAAAGCATCCCACTTTTTTGGTCAAAGGTAACAAAACTCCCTGATGAATGTGAATAAGGCGTTTTGATAAACTGAAGGGTACGCCCCGAGGAAAACTTATAGTGATAATTTACATCTTCAATTGAAACCATCTGAGAAGATGCTGAATAGTGCCTGATGAACATTAAACTTGATTCGTCTGAAATAATCCTTAAGCTACTGCTTTCTATAATATCTTCGAAATTGGGAATACTACCACAAAGGTCTGGATCATAATGCTGATACAAAAGCGCATTAATCTGATGAGGCTCTAAACCTGTTTGCAATATTTTCATCATCACAGTAGCAAAATCAGGACGACTACCACCATCTATCACTATGGCCTCTTCGTTATCGACAATAAGATATGGGTTGCAGTGTAAACCAGACTTTGCGTCATAGAAACCGACCCAATAAATCCCCTCAGCAATCTCAATTGGATTCTCATAGTCAATATTAGTGGTATCGCTATTTATCATATAATTTCTGCTCCTACGTATTTTCAGATTAATATTTCAATTTAACCATTTGGTTATAAAGTGCAAAAGGCTATATCAAAATGTTTCGTATGTCAATTATTGTATCAATTTGAAATCATGTGTTATTGGGTTGGGTTCGTTTTGCTGTATACCGGATATTATTTCGAGGGGTTGTCGATGAATTATTCGCTGAGGATGTTGTCTTTCTAATAACTTGGTTTCAAGTTGAGATACATTGAGACTATCCCTTTCGTACACCCCTTGTGATATGCTCAAAAAATTGCCTCTAATTTGACGGTTGTCCGGCGACAGATTTCTTGCCAGTACCTGTAATTCGATAACCATCAAAATCTATGGTGATATAATTCGCATATCACACCTGAACTGACAAGATATAAATTTACACCTTAA
>NZ_CAMYIP010000153.1 GCF_947258525.1 uncultured Eudoraea sp. | reverse complement strand
CAGCTGTCTGTATGAAATTCAAGAATCAAATTATAACTCTAAAATTGGTTAATAGAAGGGCCGCTGGTGCTTTATAAATTTAATAAAATTGAAAGGCCAAAACAACCTGATTTGGATATGTTTTTAAAAACCAATCACAGGTTTCGGGGCAATATTTATATAGGCCCTTCTTCTTTTGAAAAACCTTAACCTCTTCTATGTTGTAATCCTAAATTTCTGCACACTTTTTTGTTCTTTTTAAACACAAAAGACATAGCAAACACATTAGAGAATGAAATCTCTTTTGTAACCGGGCAATTATGAGCCAGAGGGAAACTCTTGGTTAAAAACAGTATGGGTTCGATGCCCATACTGTTTTTTCATTTTGCCTCCGGTATAACTAATCGCCGTCGGTCACTCTTGGTTATATATTGGCAATCCTATAAAAACAACCTTCTATCAACAATCGAGCCCAGCTCGTTGCATCTCCTTTTTCATTTTATTATAGTGTGGGCTTACAGGCTAAAGAAAACAGTCGAATTGTCGCTGCAGAGGTCAAGAGGCAGTCCCACTACTTTTTGATTGTTTTTTCAGATTACCTTTTTTATTTAACAACTCCTTTAACATAAGGTGTTTTGTTTACTAATACGTGTTTTATCCGGCTCAGCAATTTTTTTGCAATGTTAACTATTGCTTTGGGGGCATCCATCCTTTTTACTAGCTCTCCGTATTTCATCATCAGCGCAGGATCATGCCTGATTGCTATCCAGGCACTTTCAATTAACATGCTCCTTAATTGCCTGTTACTGCGTGGTGTGATCCTGCCAATCTTTTCATTTTCTCCACTTGAATTGGTTCTTGGTACAAGCCCTACATAAGAACATAAACGGTCTATACTTTTAAAGCGACCAATGTTGTCCAATTCGGTTAAGATGGTCATCGCTGTAATTAAGCCAATACCCGGAACAGTGCGTAGTAAAGCTATCATGGCAGAATATTCGCTGTCTTGTTCTAAGCCTCTCAGACTACGGTTTATCTCCAGTAGCTTTGCCCTGAGGTGTTCAACAGTATGTTTTATATGTGTCAATGTCTCTCTACCGTGGATTGTCCCTAGTTCCAGGCTATCCAACCAGTTACTGTACCTTTTCGACCAGTGGATTGACCCCGTTGCCAGTTCAGTTGGAATTTCGATATTATGATAATATAAAAATGATTTTGTCCTGTTTTTATACCTGCTGATTTCTTTCACAAGCGTTCTGCGATATCTTACCAGCGACCTTAGTCCTTCTATTTCCATATTTGGAACATAAATGGCTTCCAATTCCCTGTTATATAATGAACGAACAATTTTTTTACTATCTCGGCTATCTTCTTTTTGCTTCTTCTCTTTATCCGTTGTTGGAATATCCGCAGGGTTGACTACTATGTTGGTAATACCCATTTCTCTAAGTTTGCGGTGAGGTCCGAATCCGCAGAAGCCTGCTTCATAGGCCGAATAATAAGTCCCATTTGGATAATTGTTTTCCAAATATTTCTTTAGATCCTCTGCTTTCGCATTCTGCGAAAATGTCTTGCAAATTATTCCGTTAGTCAGAATAGATACACGCCAACTCTTTAAATGCGCATCAATGCCAGCATATATGTCTTTCCCCTTAAAATTTAATCCGTGATTTTGACTTTGCATAAGTTTCCGTTTTTACTACAATTTAATACCCTACGAATTTAATTTAGTGGGCAGAAACTTATCAGTTAAGTCATTACAAACATAAGGGCTAAAGGATGGACCAATTTACTGACCGTATAAACAACGGGAGAGAAAATTCTCCATTGCAATGGAATAATCAATCAATAGTTCAACAAAATACGCAGGAAAATTCTTTTCAACCTAATGCATTCCAACTTCCTGAGCTGCACGTTACAAGATGAATTCCTAACGCAGCGTGGCTGCAAACAAATGTAGGAATTTCCGCATATTTGAGTATGCAAAAATTTATTAACAAATACAGTAGCTATATCCATGGTGTGATCCATGGGTTCGACAGGATAATTCTGAAAGGACATATAGGGGATTTCTATTACAAGAATGGGTTTT